>PPEA01000214.1 GCA_002967005.1 Mycobacterium talmoniae | reverse complement strand
CGGCATCGAGCCTGCGCTGGCGGCACCGAGCCTGCGCTGAGGGCATCGAGCCTGCGCTGGCGGCGCCGAGCCTGCGCTCAGGCCCAAGATCGGCGGGAAAACACGGCCTCACCGCAGACTCAGTGCCCTCACCGCAGACTCGCTGCCGTGAACGCAGTGTCGATGCCCTCACCGCAGACTCGATGCCGTGAACGCAATGTCGATGCCCTCACCGCAGACTCGACGCCGCCACCGCAGACTGGAAGCCCTCAGCGCAGGCTCGACGCGCAGCTAAGACGGGCTAAGGCCGCACCGCGCGGCCCAGCGCGAATTCCGACACCGGCACCGGCGCCCACACCGGGAATTGCCAGCCGCGACGCGAGGTCACCGGCTCGAACCCGGCCGCCCCGATGACCGCTTCGGTGTCGCGGTGGGTGTGGCAGTTGCCGAACAACCGCGGCCAAAACGTCGCATCGACCACCTTCTGCAGGCCACCCCGCGCGCCGGCGGAGGCGACGTGTTCGAAGTAGCGCAGTTCACCGCCGGGACGCAACCGAGAAAGCAGTTGACGCAAAACGGCTTCCGGATCGTCAATCGAGCACAACACCAGCGAACACACCACCGCGTCGAAGGGCTCCGATGCGGCCAAACTCTCCACAGTGCCCGCGGTCACCGACACCGGCACCGGGGCCGACGCGGCGGCCTCGCGGGCGACCTCCAGCAGCCGCGGTTCCGGCTCGATCGCCACCACCTCGGTCACCGTGTCGGGATAAAACGCGAAGTTGGTTCCGGTGCCGGCGCCGACCTCCAGCACCCGCCCGGATAGCCCCTCGAGGTTTTCCCGCCGCCGGTCGTGCAGCCAGTCGGTTTCGTGGCTCGACATGAACTTCCAGATCCGAGCGAAAAACGGGTTCTCCACCGTGCTGCTCACGGGTTACCTCCACGGGTTGCCAGCCAATCCAGGAATTGCTGAGGTGTGGCATCCTCACCAACCAGTCCGACCACGATATGCCCGGCGCACACCGCGCGAAGCACCCGGTCGGTGAACGCCTCGACGTCGCCGAACGGCAGGTGCGGTTTGCTGATCAACAACGCGGCCACCCCGTGCGCTGCACTCCACAATTCGAGGGCCCCGGTGGTGGGATCGCCGGGCTGATAGATGCCCTCGTCCATCAGCGCCTGCACCGAGGCACGTAGATGGGTGAACGCCGAACTGGCCAGCACGGCGTCGACGTCGCTGCCGGGCTGGCCCTCCGCCATGGTGGCGATCCGGTACAGCTCCGGGGTGGCCACCGCGAACCGGACATAGGCCAGCCCCACCGCCCGCAGCGCCTCCATCGGGCAAACCTGCCCGGCCGCCGCGCGCTGCATCTCGGCGTCCAGCTTCTCGAAATACCGGGCGCACACCGCGTCCAGCAGCGCGTCCTTGTCGTCGAAGTGCAGATAGATCGACGGCGAGGTCACGCCGACCCGCTGGGCCACCGCCCGGATCGACACCGCCTTGGCGTGCCCGGTCTCCAGCAGCAATTCGGTGGCGGCGTCGAGGATTTCGTCGCGCAACAGATCACCGGATCCGCGGGGCGCCCGGTGGCGGCGAGGGCTAGGCATGGACGGGCTCATGCACCTCGCCGGATTCACTGATCCCGATCCGCTGGTGCAGCCGCACCAGCGGCCGCGGCGCCCACCAGTTCCACCGGCCCATCACGTGCATGAACGCCGGCACCAGCATCATCCGCACCAGGGTGGCGTCGGCCAGCACGGCCAGGGTCAGGCCGACCCCGAACATCCGCATGAACGACACCTGGGCGGCGATCAGCGCGGCGAACGAGATCGACATCACCAGCGCGGCGGCGGTGATCACCCGCCCGGTGCGGGCCACGCCCAGCGCCACGCTGGCCCGGTGGTCGGCGGCGGTGCGACCCGATTCCAGCCAGTACTCCCGGATGCGGGCGATCAAAAACACCTCGTAGTCCATCGACAGCCCGAACGCGATGCAGAACAACAACACCGGCATGTTGGCCACCAGCGTGCCGGTCGGGGTGGTCCCGAACGCGCCCAGGTGGCCGTCCTGGAAGATCCACACCAGCGCCCCGAACGCCGCGGTCAACGACAACACGTTGAGCACCAGCGCCTTGGCCGGCAGCACCACGCTGCCGGTCAACAAGAACAGCAACACAAAGCTGATGACCGCGATCACCGTGAGCACCAGCGGAAGCCGACTGGTGATGGCGGCCACGCTGTCCCGGTTGATTTGGGCCAGCCCGGCCAGCTGCACGGGGCGGTGGCCGGGGCCGGCCACGTCGTGCAACCGGTCCAGCTGGGTCTCGGAGGCCGACGAGAACAGCGGCGCCGAACTGGACACCGTCACATAGGCGCTGCCCTGCGCCACACCGGTGCCCCCGGCGGCGGGGCCCACGCGGTTGCCGGCGACGAAGGTGCCGGTCGGCGCGCTCACCGCCGACACGTCGGGCACCGTGGAGAGCTCCGCGGCGTACCGGTCGTAGTCGAGCGGCAGCAGGCCGTCGGCGTTCGGGACGACGATTTGGACCGCGGTCGCCGAATCGTCGGCGAAGTCGGTGCGCAGCTGCTCCCCCACCTGATGCGCCGACGCCGAGCGCGGCAGCACCCGCTCATCGGGGAAGCCCCACTTGACGCCCAGGAACGGTAGCCCCAGCACGGCGAGCAGCACCACCACCGCCAACCCGATCGGCACCGCGCGGCGCATCACCAGCTTGGTCGACCGGTACCAGAACTGGTGCTGCAACGCTTTGGGTTCCGGGTCGGGCCGACCCAGCACCCGCCGCGTCAGCCGCCGTACGTCCAGCGCATCCAGCCGCGGGCCCAGCAGCACGATCGCGGCCGGGGTCACCACCACCGCGGCGGCGGCGGCGAACACCACCGTCGCAATCCCCGCGTAGGCAAACGATTTGAGGAAGTACATCGGGAACAGCACCATCGCCGACATCGACAGCGCCACGGTGGTCGCCGAGAACAGCACGGTGCGCCCGGCGGTGACCATGGTGCGCACCAGCGCCTGGTTGGGCTCGGCGCCGTCGGCGAGTTCGTCGCGGTAGCGGCTGATGATCAGCAGCGTGTAGTCGATGGCCAGCGCCAACCCCATCGCGGTGGTCAGGTTCAGCGCGAAGATCGACACGTCGGTGCTGAAGGTGATCAGGCGCAGCACCGCCATCGATCCGACGATCGCCAGCCCGCCGATCGCGACCGGCACGGCCGCGGCCAAGACGCCGCCGAACACCCAGACCAGCACCAGGAAGCTCAACGGGATCGCCAGGGACTCCATCAGCAGCAGATCATGCTGGGTCTGCCCGTTGATCTGCGCGTACACCATCGCCACGCCGCCGGCGCGGACGCTGACCCCGTCCCGGTCGTGGACCACCTCATCGGCCAGGGTTTTGGCGTACTTCTGGGCGTTGTTTTCCCCGCCCTTGAGGTTGGCCACGATCACCCCGGATTTGCCGTCCTTGCTGACCAGTGGCGAGGGCCACGGGCTGACGTTGTAGGCCAACCCCGACCGGGTGATGTGGTCGACGATCTCGGTGGCCACCGCGCGGGCGGCGGCGCTGCCCACGCCGTCGGGTGCGGTCACCACGATCAGTAGCTGCTGGTCGCTTTGGCCGAACTTGTCGGCGAGCAGCCGGGTGGCCTGAGCCGATTCCGACGACGGGTCCTGGAAGCCGCCCGCGGACAGGCTCTTGGCGACCGGGACACCGAAGACTGCGGCGCCGATCAGGACCAGGACGGCGACGGCGATGACCCGCCGCGGTGCGGCGATAGCCAAAAGCGCGATGCGGTGCAGCACGACGGCTCCTTCCCCTTGGATATCTGCGGTAACTTACCGCCGTTAACCAAGGGGGGTCAAGGCGTGTCCTGGCCCGCTCGGGCGTGATCTGGGTCGCAGGGATGTGCCGCCCACGGGGCCACCACAACGGCGACGTGGCAAAACCTACCCATCGGTAGGATTGCCACCATTTTCCGAATCGTGACTCAAAGATTCCTTAATGGTTACCCATACGCTCAGTGACATGTGGATCGACGACTCGAGTGCCGACGTCATCAAGGTTGACTTCGAAGCTCTCTACCACGGCGACGTGCTGGTAGAGGGCGACACCTCGGAGCAGTTCGAGGACTGGCACCCCCTCGCCAACGCCAGCTGAGGCTCGGCGCCGCTGGGCGCGACACCTCACGCTGGTCGCGCCCCTCCGGGCTCATCTTGCCCGTGGTTTTTTGATTCGTCGTTTTTTGTGACCGGTATCCGCTGCGCCTCTCAAGCCGTCATGGCCGCCAAGAACCCCGGCCAGTCGGGGAACAGCGCCCGGTCGACGATTTCGATGCGGACACCGGCCGGGTCGGTGTAGTAGGCGAAGGTGGACAGGGTGTCGCCGCTGGGGCGGGCCTCCAACCGGTAACCGGCCGCTTCTAGTCGGGCCGCGGCGGCGGCGATGTCATCGACCCAATAGCCCAGGTGATGCGCGGCCGCGCCGGCGGGCGCGGTCCAGACGGTGCCGGGCACCTCCTGCACCAGTTCCAGATGCGGTGCCTGCAGCGAATACACGAACCGGAACGGCACCTGATAGTCGCCGCCCGCGGTGGTGACCGCCAAGGTGTACTCCACCGGCTTCGTCCACTGATAACCGCCGGCCGTACTGAATCGCCTTGCGGCATCCTCGATGTCGGGAACGATCAGGCCGATGTGGTAGCAGTCGGCCGGGGACAGGGTCTGCATGCACAGACCGTACCCGCCACGGCGGCTACTCGAGCAGCCGTTTGGGGTGCATGCCGTCGACCTGCCCGATGAACGGCGGATGGATGCTGTAGCCGAGCATGCGACGAATGTCCTCGGACACCGCGCGCACGGTGTCACGGGTCATCGAGAGGGTGAACGCCTCTTGGGGACGCAGCCAGGGCTCGCAGTATTGCGCGGTGGCGGCCAGGCGCGGATGGGGCGAACCGTTGGCTCCGCCGCCGTGCCACAAGGTGCCCAGGAAAAACACACAAGACCCGGCCGTCATGATCACGGGTTCGCGGTCAGACTCGCTGGGCAGACGATCGTCCCAGCGATGGCTGCCCGCGACGATCTCGGTGGCCCCGTTGTCGGCGGTGAAATCGTCGATCGCCCAAATGGTCGCCGCGCTCAGCGCGGCACGCGGCCGCGGGATCGGGTAAAAGCCGTCGTCGGTGTGCAGCATCTGCGCGTGCTCGCCGGGCTCGATGTTGATCACCTGCAGCATCGACAGCAGGTAGTTGGGCAAGAACAGCCGATCCAGCAACGCCAACACCCGCGGATGGTCGGCGATGCGATCGCAGGTGCGGGTCTTGTTCAGCACGCTGTACACCCGCTGGGTGCGATGCCCCTCGAACCGGTTGCGGCCGTGCCGATCCAACAGCGGCGACACAGCCTCGCGGATCTCAGAGCGCTCTTCGGACGTCAGCAGATCGGGCAGAATGACGTAGCCATCGCGCTGGACGGCGGCCAGATCCGCCTGCACGACCGCCGCATCAACGGTCTCGCCGCTGCTGGCGGTCCGGCGATAGGTGCCGGCCAGATCACCACCCAGGTCGGTCAGGGACGACACTTCGGCGCTCATGGTGCTCCTCGATCAACATAATCTAATTATGTTATGTTCGCGACTATGGCACGGGCCCCGGTCGGACGTCAACAGCTGCTCGACGCCGCCCGCGAAGAACTGGTCCGCGGCAACGGTGTGATGGAACTCGGCGCGCTCACCCGCCGCGCCGGGCTCACCACCGGTGCGCTCTACCACCACTTCGGCTCCAAAGGCGGGCTGCTGGCCGCGATCTACGACGCGTTCTACGAAGGACTTCGCCACGCCATCGCCGATGCGCACCTGCCCGCCGGTGCCGACTGGGGCACCCGCGAGCACGAACGCACCCGCCGGTTCGTCGGCTACCACTTCGCCGACCCGCTAGCGTCGATCCTGCTCAACCGTGCAGCCCTCGATCCACAACTCGCCGAGCTCGAATCCGTCTACCTCCAGACCATGAGCGACAACGCCGCCGAGAACATCCGCCGCGGGCAGCGATCGGGACAGCTACCGGCGGACATCGATCCCGACGGCGCCGGCCCCTTCGTCATCGGCGGACTGCGCCACGCTATCGCCCAACAGCTGCGTATCACCCCATCTCCCGACCCTGGCGAGGTGGCCGAACGGCTTTGGCGGTTAACCGCCGGTGCCCTGGGAATCGCCTGAAAACACTCCCACCAGGGTGGAACGACATTCCGGCCAACCTGCGGGGCAACTTCGCCCGCGGTCACCTGCGGGCTGGCGTGTACAAAGGCGACCCCACGCTACGGCAACGGCTACGGCCGACTACGACCGACATTAGGATCTCTGCTATCGACACGGACGGGAACCAACTGATCCGGCCCGACCAGCTGATCATCACGAACTACAAGGGACCATGGCCACTGAAATAAGCCAGCTCACCGCGCTCATCCCGCCGCCGACCTTCGTGCGGCGGCAAGATTGGCACGCAGCTGAAAAGACCCTCCACACAACGCTTCCCGACGACTACAAAACGCTGGTCGACACCTACGGCGAGGGACTGTTCTTCGACACCGTCCGACTGTGGGCCCCGGGAGAGGGCGAGCACAGCATCACCACAGCCGGGCCCGCCGAGGTCGACGGATTCCTGACCATGATCCGTGAAGACCTCGCCGACGACCCGGAACCCGACCTCGCGCGGCTACCCGACGGACAACTGCACACCGTCGACCTGGGCGGCCCGAACGCTGCACCGCCCTACCTGAGTTGGGGAATCGGCAGCGACGGCGATGTCGGCTTCTGGCATCGCACCGGCGACGACCCGAACCGGTGGCCGATCCTGTACGGGCAGGTTCAAGCCTGGGACTACCACCCCGACGGACTACTGCCCTACCTGATCGGAATCCTCGCCGGCAGCATCAACAGCAACTGCTTCACCGGAGCACAAGCCCACACATTCACGGCCGTCGAATACTGATCAACGCAGCAGCTCGAGCAGCAGAATGCGCAGGGAAGGTGTGCCGGACGCAGGAGTCCGCGGGCATCTCTCGCCTGACCCTCTGCCGCGCGACTCGCAGGTAGATCCACAGATTCATGGCTGTCGGATCGCTGACGGTTCCGCTGTTCTGCGGGCGCAGCGGCAGTGGCGGACTACACCGTGCGAGCTGCGCGTTGTCGGGCCGTTGCCACCCGTTCGTGTGGACCAAGACCGCCGACGAAATCCTGCCCCACACCCGTAAACGGGATTCAGACGCAGGACACTAGGCGCGGATCACGCGACAGCGACCGGCGGCGACCACGCAGTTATGTCGCCGCAGTCAGAGCTGATCCGAGTCGTAACTGCTTGCTGTCGAGGGTGCGGCGTTGCTCGGTCACCAGGACTGTCGCCAGCCCGCCGACCACCAGCCATCCGGCAAGCTGTGCGACACCGGTGACGGCGACATCTGAACCGATAATCACACCGCGCAAGGCGAGGATGGCTGGGTGCGTCGGCAGGTAGCTGCCGATCGTGTGCAGCGTGGCAGGGATTGTCGACATCAAGCTCGTGACTAACGCCAGGACGAGCACTGCGATCGATGCGAACCGGCCGGGCCGTTTGAAGATCGCCGTGACCGCTTGGTTGAGCGCAATGAATGTGAGCGCGGTCAGCAAGGTGACGCCGAGCAACTCGAACCACCGCACCACTGCGATATCCAGGATGGGGATCAGCATGGTAGTGAGCGCGACGGCGGCGAGCACTGCCACCGTTAGACCGGGGCAGGCGGCACGGACGACGATCATCCAGGTTGATTCGCGGGAGGTGAGTACGGCGCCTGGCACGGCCCGGGTGATCACATATGTGCCCAACGCGCAGGCCCATAGCGCCAAAGTGATGGCGACCGCAGCCACGGCGGCGCCGATGTTGGTGCTATCGGTGATGGCGACGGCCGGGGTGGCGGCGACGTTCTTCAGCCGGTCGCGCTCTGCCTGGTTGTAGACCGGCACCTGATCGCGTCCCTGCGCGAGCTGGTCGGCCAGTTGGTGCGCGCCGGCGGAAAGCTGTCCGATTCCGCCTTCTAGCTGGTGGGCACCATCATTGACCTGGTTTGCCCCGCTGGCTGCGGTGTCGAGCCCGGCCGCGAGTTGTTCGATTTGGCTGGCCGCGCCGGACAATGGTCCCGGCGGCGCAGGAAGTTGGTGCAGCGGACCGGTGACCGTCGATACTCGACTCTGCGCGTCGCCGAGTCCGGCGGCGAGCTGGCCCGTCCCCGACGAGAGTTGTCCGGCACCGGTTTCGAGCTGGCCCGCGCCGCTGGCAAGCTGTGCCGCGCCGTCGGCCGCCTGGCCCAATTGATCATGGATCCTGGAGAACGACAGGTAGACGTTCTCCAGGTAGGTCTGGACGATCTGCTGGTTGAGCGTATGCAGCACGACCTGGGCCACCTGTGTGCTGATCACCGGATCGGCGACGCCAGTGGCGTTCGACGTTTGCACCCGCAACTCGGCCTGCCCGGCCTGCAGCGGGTTATCGCTTGCCGAGGATGTCGCCTTGGCGGAGAAATCCTCCGGAATCGCGACGACGGCCCCGTACTCGCCGCGGGCGAGCCCTCTTTCGGCATCGGCGGCGTCGGTGAGCACCCAGGTGTACGCGGCTTCCGAGTGGGTCAGGTTGCCGGCTAGTTCTCGACCGAGGGGCAGCAGCTTGCCGTTGACGGTGACCGGCCGGTCGTTGTTGACGACGGCAGCTTTGGCCGCACCATGATTGGTCTGCGGCGACCAGAACGCCCAAATGAACAGGCTCATGACCAGGATGGGCAGAATGACTAGTCCCACCCAAGTGCGCCATGTGAGAGGACCCGATGCCGTCGCGCGCGCGGAGTTGACGAACGGTTTGATCATCACGCCACCTCGACTGTTTTGGGATTCAACTCAAACGTGGCCATCGAGGTTGCCGGGAGCAGGTCGTCGACCAAGTCGGGATCTTGGCAGGTGAGCACGAACGTTGCCGGCTTACCTGCGGCGGTCGTCCGGTTGGAAAGATATTGACGCAGCTTGCTTCTCGAGTCCGCGCGAACGACAATGTCGACATCGTCGAGCAGGATGAGTTCAATGTTGCCCGCCAGGGCGGCCCCCACCTCGGCGGCCGGATCAGGCGCTTCGTGGCAGGAGATCACCGCCACTTTACGACGCACAGTGCTGATGTGCTGCGGTAGCACGTGGCCGAGCACTTTCAGGTCGCCGTCGATGCGACGCACTCGGGCGGCCAGGGTGAAGAGCAGCGCGCTCTTGCCAGCGGCATTGTGGCCATGTATCACCAGGATTCGACCTCGGCTCAGCGTCAGATCCACTCCTGAGTAGATGACGTGGCCGCGGTCGTCCTCGCGGTGCAATCCGCGGGCGTTGATCGCGTCGTTGGCTCCCGCCGACGGCCAGTCGGCAAGGCGTAGTTCCCGCATGAGGGCGTCTCCTTCAGCGTCGAAGATCGGCAGCCGGCGATCTACCCATCCGGGCAGCCCCCACGCGTGACGGCCGAGCAACGCCAACACCGCCGGGACTAGCGTCATCCGTACCAGGAATGCGTCCACGAACACGCCGATGGCCAGGCTGAACGCAATCGGCTTGATGACGGCGCTGCCCTCTGGCACGAACGCCGCGAACACCGCGAACATGATCACTGCCGCCGCGACCACTACCCGTGAGGCTGAGACGAAGCCGGACTGAATGGCTTGGTGCGGATCACCCTGGTGCACATAATTTTCACGGATTCGCGACACCAGGAACACCTCGTAGTCCATCGCCAACCCAAATAGCACCCCCATCAAGATGATCGGCAGGAAGCTGACCACGCTGCCGGTGCGGGTGACACCCAACGCGCCCGCCAAGTGGCCTTGTTGGAAGACGTACGAGGTGGCACCGAACGCGGCTCCCACCGACAGCAGGTACCCGGCGGTGGCCTTGACCGGTACCCAGATGGAGCGGAACACCATTGCCAGCAGGACCAGGGAGATCCCGACCACCAGAATGGCGAACGGTAACAGGGCGGCACCGAGCTGTGCGGAGACGTCGATGCCCACCGCGGTGATACCGGTGACCGCCGTGTCCACGCCATAGGTGTCCCGGAAGTGCTGCCGCTGGTCACGGATGGCTTGCACTAACTCGTCTGTTTGGGCGGTGTCGGGGGCAGCGGCTGGCACCACTTGGATAATCCCGGTGTCGGCCTTCGGGTTCGGTGTCGCTAACGGCACGCTGGCCACCCCCGGTAGTCGGCTGAGCTCGTCGGCGATCGCATTGACGACGCCTACCGGGTCGGTGCTGGTGATGATATCGGCGGTCACGATGAGGGGACCGTTGTAGCCTGGCCCGAAGCGCTCGCTCACCGTGTCATAGGTATCCCGTGCGGGCGTACCCTTTTCTTCGGTCCCATTGTCCGGCAAGGCGAGCCGCAAATCGGCGGCCGGAAGCGCGCAGAGTGCGAGGCCGACGACCAACACCAGCACGGTCAGCGCCGGGATCCGGGTAGCCAGCCGCACCCAGAATCGGCTGAGCGATGCGCGTTTTGAGGATTCCTTGTGCCGCGTTCTGGCCGCCTTGGGCCGCAAACGTTCTCCAGCGAAGGCCATCAGCGCCGGGATCAAGGTCACCGCGACGGACACGGCCACAGTCACCCCTACCGCCGCGGCCAGGCCCATCGTAGTTAAGAACGGGATGCCCGCCACGGACAGACCCACCAGTGCAATCATCACGGTCAGCCCGGCGAAGATCACTGCGGAGCCGGCGGTCGCGGTAGCCCGCGCGATGGATTCCTCGACCTCGATCCCCTCGGCGAGCTGGCTGCGGTGCCGCGAGAGCAGAAACAGCGCGTAGTCGATTCCTACGGCCAGGCCGAGCATCACGGCCAGCATCACCGCGGTGGAGGACACCGCTGTCAGCAGCGTAGCCGCGTAGATCAGCGCGACCGAGATTCCCACTCCTAGGATCGCGGTCAGCAGCGGCATGCCGGCAGCGATTAGCGAGCGGAACACCAGCAGCAGCACGAAAAGGGCGATCAACAGACCGATCCCCTCGGTGGAGCTGAGTTTGGGCATTGGGTTGGAGAACGCGGGTCCGCCGACATCTACGGTCGCTCCGTGCCCGATTGCCGCGGACAGCTCGGTGCCGATGGCGGTGAGCTGATCCTTGGTGGCCGGTTTGACATCGGCGAGCGCCACCGTGAGCTGCGCGGTGATAATCGCCGCGCGATGGTCACCGGACACCGCACCCTGTATCCGCGGGGCGGGACCGCCGGCGGGCTGCCCCTGCGGCGTGGGGTCGAATGGGTTGATCACCGCGGCGATCTGGTCGATCTTCTTGATCTGCGCCACGGCGTGGGCGGTCGGCCCGGGAGCGAGCCGGGTGACGTCCTGCCCCGGCGGCACGGCGATGACCAGCTGCGCCGACGTTCCGCTGACTTCGGGAAACACCCGGCCCAGGTAGTCAAGCGCGTTCTGTGACTGGGTGCCAGGTATTTCGAAGGTGTCATCGGTGCCGTTGTTCAGCAGCGCACCGCCGCCGGCCACGGCAAGCACGACGAGCCACACCACGAGCACCCAGCGGCGCCGCTGGGCGGCAAGCCGGCCTAGCCGGTAGAGCACAGATGACACGAAAGTCTCCTCACACCCGACGCGGTCAGCTGGTACTGATCAGCCGAGCGACGGCCCGCATGGTGAAGCGGCTGGCGGTGCTACGCAACCGCTGAACCTGCGACTGCGGAATCGGTGCAGGCGGGGTACCGAGCCGCGGGAACAGGGCGAGCGCATTGGCGCGGTCGATGGCGTTGCGTGCCTGCGTGTCGAGACCAGGGTAGTTCTCCAGCCCCGCGGCGAACAGCTTGCCGGCGGCAACCGGCGCGAACGGCCAGTCGGATCCGAAGGTGATGTGGCCCGGTTTAGCGAAGGCCAGCAGGCTGGGCAGCGCCGCGGCGCTGGAGGACAGCGCGGTATCGAAGTAGAAGCCGGCGAAGTCATCGAGGGAGTCGGCCGGGCTGGCGCCGGTGTCGCCCATGATCGCCACCGCCATCCGGTGCGACGCGTAGGGCACGAAGCCGCCGGCGTGGCTGAGGATAAACCGGATGTTCGGGTAGCGGCGGCGGATACCGTTGCGCACCAGCAGGTACGCGGCGCGAGTGGTGTCGAGCAGGAAGTCGGCGGCGAACGGCATCACCCCGGGGACGGTGGGACCGGGCAGGTCGGCGGGGTGAATGAAAACCACCGCGGAGCGCTCGTTGAGGGCAGCGAACAGCGCATCCTGGCCTTCTTGTCCGAGATAGGTGCCGGCGTTGTTGGCCAGCAGCACCACCCCGTCGGCCTTCAGCTCGTCGAGCGCCCGCACCGTTTCTGCGACGGATTCGTCGATGTGCGGCAACGGGATGGTGGCGAAGAACCCGAACCGATCCGAGTGGTCGGCAATGAGCTGTGCCGAATAGTCGTTTAGGTCGCGGGCCAGCGAGGCAGCATCGGCGGCGTTGGCCAAAAAAGTGGTACCCGGGGTGGACACCGACAAGATGGCGGTGGCCGTGTCGAGTTCAGCCATGGTCTGCAGCGAGGACTCCGGGCTCCAGTCGGGCAGCGCCCGCCCGCCAGCCTCGTCGATCCCGGCGGCTTGCAATGCTTTCCGGTACTCCGGCGGGATCATGTGGTGGTGAGTGTCGATCCTGAGCATGGCGTATTCCTTCCGGTGGCTAGTCGTCCCGCATTCCCGCGCCGGCCAGCGCGGGAACGGTATCTTCACGGCGCACCAGCGACGCCGCGCCGGTCGCGAATTGGGTGAGTTTATCGATGATGGTCTGCCCCTCCGGGGTGTGGCCCCACACGCTGATCCCCTGATGCGTGGCGGGCTCCCAGGTGCTTTCGTCGACGATGAGAGGATTCCAGCCGACCTCCCATTCGAAACCCGACGGCGTCTTCGCGTAGAAGGACAGTTCGCGGTCGTTGGTGTGCTGACCCACCGCCAGCGCCATGTGAAAGCCCAGGCCTTTGACCCGCTGGTAGGCCGCAGCCATGTCGTCGAGATCGGCGACCTGAACGTTGAGGTGCTGGATACGGGTGCGGATCGGGTTGATCGGCAACCGGTTCACCGCGGCGATCGCCACCGAATGGTGACGCTGATTGACGCGCAGGAACCGGATCTTGAGCTTGACACCGGTGATGGTTTCGTCGATGTAGTCGGACAGGCGCGCGTCGAACACCGTGGTGTAGTAGCCGCGCATCTGATGGGGCCGCTTCGTGGTGACCGCGACGTGGCCGATGCCGGCGTCGCCGGTGACGAAGCCGCCGCGCACCGCCATGTCCAGCGGCGTATCGGCGGCGCGGGCGCGGGTAAAGATCTCCTGCGCAAGCCCGTTGGGCCCAGGAAAGCGGACCAGGCGCTCGACGCCGCGTAGCGCGGCCTCCTCCGCGGTGCCCTCGCTGATCGGCACGCCGTGCCGGGTGACGCGGGCGATGATCTCGTCGAAACCGGCGTGATCGTCGAGTTGCCAGCCCAGTGCGGTGACGTCTTCGGCGGGGCCGCGCCGCAGCAGGAATCGGCAGGCGTTGCCGTCGAGCCGGAAGCGGATCGCATCGGGCAGCGTGTCGTCGAGGTGCATGCCGATGGCGTCGCGGCCGAACCGGCGCCAGTCGGCGAACTTCTCGGTTTCGATGACCAGGTAACCGAGGTGCACGTTGCCGAACACCGACGGTGCTGCGGTGGTGATCATGACTGCAGGAATTCGGTGACGACCCGGTTGAACAGTTCGGCGCGCTCCCACTGCATCCAGTGCCCGGTCCGCGACGTCATCACCAAGTCGGCGTTGGGCATCAAGTTGAGCAGCATCGGCCCACCGGCGGGCTTGTTGACCTTGTCGTCGCGCCCCCACAACACCAAAGTCGGCGTGGGCAACGTCTTAAGGCGTTTGTCGCGGGTGAGGTCCATCCGCCACAGCGTGCGCAGCGCCATTGGGCCCGACGGCCTCCGCAGCGGCGGATCGGCAACAACGTCCGGATCGATGGAGGCCGCGTACCGCAGGTCGATCAGCTCGTCGGGCACCGATGCTCCGTCGTACACCAGGTAGGTGCGGATGAACGCTTCCAGCTTGGCGCGGCTGGGGCCATCACCGCCGTAGTAGGACAGCAGGGCGTTCAGTCCAGCGGTCGGCGCGCCGCGGGTGGTGCCGATCCCGCCAGGTCCCATCAGCACCAGCTTCCCGACTCGGGCCGGGGTATCGAGGGCGAGCCGCAGCGCGCACGAGCCGCCATAGGAGTTGCCGACCAAATGCGCCGTGTCGACGCCGAGTTCGTCGAGCAGGCGCGGATCATGGTGGCGAGGTACCCGAACGGGTCAGCCTGGTCGACGCCCTTGACCGACCGCCCGTACCCGGGCATGTCGGGCACAATGACGTGAAAGTTCTGCGCCAGCGCATCGATGTTGCGGGAGTAGTTCGACACCCCGGAGGCGCCCGGTCCCCCGCCGTGCAGTAGCACCACCGCAGCCCCGGCGCCGGCCTCGGTGACAAAGATCGGCTTGCCGGCGACGGGGACGGTGCGCTCGGTCTGGGGGTACCTCCCGCTTGCGGGGGCGTCGGTGACGGTCATGCGGTGGCCTCGGTTCTGGTCGCAGTGGAGAAGGTGTAGCCGGCCGGGGGCGGTGGCAGCGGCTGCCCGGTTGGGGCTGCGGCATAGATGAATCCGTCCGGACGCACCACCACGGCGGCGGCTTTCTTGCGGTGCAGCCAACGGGTGAGGCTGGGTTCGTCGATCCGGAACATCGGGACGCCCAGTGCTGCCCAGGCCGATGCGCCACTTGGTGGCGCGCCGGTGTGCAGGACGGTCCACTTCCCGCCGAGGAGATCATCGAGGCGAACCTTGGCGCCTGCGGCGTTCGTCACCCAGGGCTGGGGCATCTGCCACCCCACGGCACGGCGCCCACCAGCAGCAAAGAAGCCGTCGACGTATCGGGCAGCGGGGATCCAGGTCAGCTTCTGGGCAGCCGCCTCCGCCCCGGGAACCCGGGTCAGCGCCCGGATGACGTGGTTGCGCACCGCGGCGATGGCCTGGTTGGGCTCGGTGATGACCCGACCAACCATGCAGGCGCGCCGGGTCGTTTCGGTGACATGCGGTTTGCGTTCGGCCTGATAGGAGTCCAGCAGCGAGTCCGGCGCCTGCCCCTTGATCACGGCGGCGAGTTTCCAGCACAGGTTGGCCGCGTCTCGCACCCCCGCCGACATGCCCTGCCCGATCCACGGCGGCATGGCATGTGCGGCGTCACCGGCCAAAAAGACGCGGCCCACCCGCCACCGGTCGGCGACGCGGACGTGGTGGCTGTAAATCACTGCCCGCAGGATCTTGACGTGCTCCGGTGTGATGCCCTGGACGCTCAGCACCTTCCAGATCTCCTCATCCCGCAGGAGCAGCTGTTCGTCCTCGTCGGTGCGGGCGGGAAACTCCCAGCGATGATGCCCGAGCGGGGTGGGACAGTCGACCATCGGGCGAGCCGGATTGGCGTGGAACCGCAATCGGTCGTGGGCATCCCACTCCTTGAGCACCTTGGTGTCGATAACGACCCACCGCTCACCGTAAGTGCGGCCCGAATAGCCAACCCCCAGCTGACCCCGAGTGGGCGACGAACCGCCGTCGGCGGCAATCACATACGACGCCCGGAACCGCTTGAAGGTGTCGGTGCGCAGGTCAGCGCACATCAGCTCGACACCGTCGGCCTTGGGCAACACCCGCAGGCATTCGTGCTCCAGCAGGACGTCGACGCCGGCGAAGCGCTGGGCACCCTCGCGCAGCACGTGGTCGACCGCCGGCTGATACAGGAACTGTTGCGGCGGGTGCCCCGAGCCGCGTGAGGCGATCGTGGTCTCGATGAATGGCACCCCTTTGGCGTCGACAAACGCGACCGGCCGGTCGCACAGCATGTCCTGCTGTAGCCGCTCCGCTAAACCGACCGACTGCCACACCCGCATGACTTCCTCATCGGTGGAGATCGCCCGAGCCCGGTCGTACACATCGGGATCGCGTTCAACCACAAGCACTTTCAGGCCGTACTGACCCAACAGGTTTGCGGCGGTGGCGCCGGTCGGCCCATAGCCGATCAATGCCACGTCGTAGGTGTCTGCGGTAGTCACGATTTCTCTCTCGTCGGCGTGATACTTGATCCGTAGTGATCACTACGGTAATGTAGCGATCACTACGGAGTCAAGGCCCGAAGGCAAGGAGCGCGGAGATGGCAGGTAAGGCTTCGCCCAAGCGGCGTAAACGTGCCGACGGTGCACTGTCGCGGGAACGCATCCTGGACGCTGCCACCGAGATTGCCGCCGAACGCGGCTATGAGGGCACCAGCATCGCGCTGGTCAGCGCCACGTGCGGCTTGCCAGCCAGTTCGATCTACTGGCATTTCAAGGACAAAGACGATCTGATCGCGGCGGTGATCGAGCGCAGTTTCGGGACGTGGTTGTCCGCCTGGCAGGTCCCCGACGAAGGCACGGCACCTGAGCGTGCGGTGGATGTGGCCGGGCAGGTCGCCAAGGCGTTGCTGGAATCCCCGGACTTCATCCGGTTGGGTCTGATGCTGGCGCTGGAGCGCCGCCCCGTCGAACCGCGCGCCCGCGCCATGTTTCTACAAACCCGCGCGCAGGCCTTCTTGCAACTGACCCAGATGCTTCGGGAGCTGGCACCTGAGCTTTCTGACGCCGATGTGAACGGATTGGCCACTTATGCGTTGGCGGGCGCGGACGGGTTGTTCATCGCCAAAGAGATCGGCGGCGACTCCGTCGATCTGGTCGCGCTGTTCGAACTGCACGGCCGGTCCGTGGTCGACACCGCGCGTCGTCTCATCGACGAGCAGGGCAGCCGATGACGCTGACCACCGGCCACATCGGCGAAGCCACCCAACTATTGGACGCTGCCCGCATCACTCAAACGCCGATAGGTCCGCTTACCGAGCGCTATCCGGGACTGGATGTCGTCGACGCCTATGCCATCCAGCAGCTCAACCTAACCCGCCGGCTTCGTGAAGGCCGCAACCTGATCGGGCACAAGATCGGCCTGACCTCCGCACCGATGCAAACCCTGCTCGGCGTCGATGAACCCGACTTCGGCTACATCCTCGACGATATGGTGCTGACCAATGGCTCGGCCGTGTCGGCCGCCCAGTTCTGCGCGCCCCGTGTTGAACCCGAAGTCGCCTTCCTGGTGCGCGCGCCGTTGCGCGGTCCGGGAGTCACCGTCGAGCAGGTGTACGCCGCAACCGAGGCGGTCGCGGTGGCGCTGGAGGTCGTCGACAGCCGGATCGCCGACTGGAAGTTGACCCTGCCTGACACCGTCGCCGACAACGCCAGTTCCGGCGCGGTCGTCCTCGGCGACTGGGTGCCAGCTGGCCATCTTGATCTGCCCCAGGCGCGGGCGTCCTTGTCTCTGAACGCAACCGACGTCTACTCCGGTGTTGGGACGGCGGTGATGGGCGACCCGGCTGCCGCGGTTGCGTGGCTGGCCAACGCCTTAACGCGGTTCGGCACCGAGATCCTGCCTGGCCAATTCGTCATGTCGGGGTCGTTCACGTCGGCCGCATTCGTCCGTCCCGGCGACCACGCCGCCGCCATTATCGGCGGTCTGGGCGCCGTGTCGCTGCGCTTCAGTTAGGCAAACCATGACCGCACCTTGCACCTGGCCGGTGGCCATCATCGGGTCGGGCAATATCGGCACCGATTTGATGATCAAGATCCTGCGCGATGAGGGTCCGCTGACGGTGGCCGCCATGGTGGGCATCGACCCGAACTCCGACGGCTTGGCCCGCGCTACCCGGATGGGGGTGGCGACCACCGCCCGTGGTGTCGACGGCCTACTCGCTATGCCGAACTTCGGTGACATCAACCTCGTTTTCGACGCCACCTCGGCGGCAGCGCACCGGGCCAACTGGGCCAGGCTGGCTCCCACCGGGGTGCGGATGCTGGATCTCACCCCTGCCGCCATCGGGCCTTATTGCGTGCCGGTGGTCAATCTCGAGGACCATCTCGATGCGCCGAATCTGAACATGGTGACCTGCGGCGGGCAAGCGACGGTGCCGGTTGTCGCCGCGGTGGCGCAGAGCGGCATCGTGTCCTACGCCGAGATTGTGTCGTCGATTTCGTCCAAGTCCGCCGGCCCGGGCACCCGCGCCAACATCGACGAGTTCACCGAAACCACCGCCACCGCCTTGCAGTCCGTCGGCGGCGCCCAGCGCGGTAAGGCGGTGATGATCCTCAACCCCGCCGATCCGCCTGTATTGATGCGCAACACGGTGTACTGCCTGGTCGACGGGGAACCCGATCATCGGCAGATCGAAGCCGATGTGCTCGCGATGGTCGAGCGCGTCCGAGGCTATGTGCCCGGCTACCGGCTCAAACAGCGGGTGCAGTTCGAGGCGTTCAGCGCGCAGAACCCGCTTTACATCCCGGAAACCGGCAAGTTCGTCGGAACGCGGGTCAGTGTGTTGCTTGAGGTCACCGGCGCCGCCCACTACCTGCCGGCCTACGCGGGCAACCTCGACATCATGACCTCCGCGGCCAAGGCCACCGCAGAACGCATCGTTGCCCACGAAGCCGAAACCGCCGGAGCCACACCATGAATCTCTACCTCAGCGATGTCACCCTGCGCGATGGCATGCACGCCGTGCGCCACCAGTACAGCCTCGGGCAGGCGGTGGAAGTCGCCGCGGCACTGGATGCCGCCGGGGTGGATTCCATCGAGGTCGCGCACGGTGACGGGCTGGGCGGATCTAGCTGCATCTACGGTTTCGGCGCTCACACCGATCTGGAATGGATCGAAGCCGTCGCCAGCGTGGTGCGCCGCGCCCGGGTCGCAACCCTACTGCTGCCCGGCATCGGCAGCGTGCGCAACCTCAAAGACGCCCATCGGGCCGGTGCCAGCGTGGTCCGGGTGGCCACCCATTGCACCGAGGCCGACATCTCCGCCCACCACATCGCCGCCGCCCGCGATCTCGGCATGGACACCGTCGGGTTTCTCATGATGAGCCACCTGGCCGCACCGGATGTGCTGGCCAGCCAGGCCAAGCGGATGGAGAGCTACGGCGCCACCTGCGTGTATGTCGTTGACTCCGGCGGGGCGATGACTATGCACGATATCGCGAACCGAGTCGACGCGCTGCGCCAAACCCTCATGGCGGCCACCGAGATCGGCATTCACGCGCATCACAACCTGTCGCTCGGGGTAGCCAACTCGATCGTCGCCGTGGAGCACGGCGCACACCGCGTGGACGCTTCACTGACCGGCATGGGTGCGGGCGCCGGCAACGCCCCGTTGGAGGTGTTCGTCGCTGCCGCCGACAAGTTGGGCTGGGACCACGGCTGCGATCTGCATGCGCTGCAGGACGCGGCCGATGACATCGTCCGCCCCCTGCAGGAACGCCCGGTGCGCGTAGACCGGGAAACTTTGACGCTGGGGTACGCGGGGGTGTATTCAAGCTTCCTGCGGCACGCCGAAGCCGCCGCGGAACGCTTCGGCCTCGACGCGCGCACCCTGCTGGAAGAGGCCGGGCGTCGGGGCATGGTCGCGGCCAGGAAGACATGCTCATCGACATCGCGTTGGACCTGGCCGCCGACAAGGAACCGATGATCTGAGCCGGCATAGCTCCACACCGTTACGAACTCAGTGCGGCGGAGCAATGGCGGCGAAGATCCGGCGACCGAGCCGATGCGGCAGCACGCTCAGAAGAGCCGCGGGCACCTTGTACCGCTTCCCCGGCACTGACATCGTCTTGCCCGACTCGGCAGCGCCCAACGCCTCCGCGGCCACCTGTCCAGGTGTCAGCATCAGCCAGCCCGGGACTCGCTCGAGGGCCCCCTGGAGCCCAGCGCGCGCCGTGAATTCGGTTGCCACGTACCCAGGCATCACGACAGTACTGGTGATCGGTGTGGTGCGGGTCTCTTCGTGCAGGGCGCTGAACAGGCTGTTGACGAACGCCTTGGTGGCGCCATAAACGGCGTGGTACGGGGTGGGCTGTAGGGCGTCTATCGATGACACCGTGATGATCGTGCCCCGTCCCGCTGCGCACATCCGGTCAAGGGCGCTACGGGTCAACCGCACCGGTGCGACCACGTTGACGGCGATGGTGCGCATTTCGGTGTCGATGTCGGTGCTGGAGAATGCGCCGAAAGTGCCGATCCCGGCGTTGTTCACCAACAGGTCGATGAACGGGCCATCCCTAAGTCGTCGCTCGACCGTGTACAGGGACGCCTGGTCGGACAGGTCGGCGGGCAACACCTCCACGTCGACGGGGTGGCTGGTCATCAAGTCGTCGGCCAGCGACTTGAGCCGGGTTTCGTCGCGCGCAACCAGGACCAGGTTGGTACCGCGGCGCGCGAGCTGGCGCGCGAAGGCGGTGCCGATTCCTGCCGAGGCACCGGTTACCAGCGCACGGTTCCATGGTGTGCGCACCGGCCGCACTCCGTTGGTGTCGTAAGTCATTGCCTGCCCTTTCTGAAGCGGGACCGTCTCCGGCCGATGGCATGCGCTGGCTCATGACGACCCCTGACCGAAGGGCTCATCCGCGAAAACGCGCCGATGGTAGTGCGCACGCGCCACGGGATCCACGTCGGCGGCGATTTTGCTGATTCCCATCGAAAGCAGCACACGATCGCGGATCGATCGGCCGACGAGGTATCCGAGTTTGATGCCGATACCTTGGCCAGCAGGCGCGAACACGTTGAACCGGTTGCGTTGAACCGCGCGTACCACGGCGCGGGCGCAGTCCTCGGGGCTACCGGTGGGCAAAAGCTTTGACGGCCGAGTGGTCCCGCTGGTCATCGCGGTGGGAATGTATCCCGGATGCAGTAGGGAGAAGCGCACCCCACTGTTGCGGTACTCCAGCGCCAGGCATTCGGTGAGCCCGACGACGCCGTGCTTGGTGGCGGTGTACACCGAGCTTCCCGGTTGCGGTACACGACCAGCCGATGAAGCGACGTTGACGATGTGGCCGTGCCGGCGGGGCAGCATGCGCTGCAGGGCCATTCGGGAGCCGATGATAGGTCCCATCAGGTTGACGCCGATTTCGCGGCGGGCGTCGTGGTCAGTTCCAGTGTGAAACGGACCCATCCAGTCGACGCCGGCGTTGTTGACCAGAACAGCCAACGGGCCGTTGGCTGTTTCTGCGGCGTCGAGGAAGGCGAAGAAGGACCGTTCGTCCGTGACGTCGAGCCCGACCCCGATCGCTGCGCCACCGATCTCGCTGGCAAGATTGCGTGCCGCGCGCAGGTCGAGGTCACCGATGGCCACCCGTGCCCCTGCCCGTGCGAAACGCGCGGCGACCGCTCGACCGATGCCGCCGGCTCCGCCGGTCACAGCGACCGACGCACCGTTCAGCGAGAACTGTTCGGGGCGTGCGCCGAAGCCACGTCGTAGTCTCATGTGTCTTCCTTACCGGCCGTGGCGCGCTTAGCGGCGGCCACCATCTGGTCTTTGCGGGCGCGGATATCGTCGACGTAGCAGTCGATGGGCTTGCCCCCGTGGCGGGCGATACAGCCGTTGCAGTACCCACAGACGGGCGGGTCGGATGCCGGCGCCTGAATGTGCTGGAACAAGTACGGGTCGGCGATGAATGCCCGCGCGGCGGAGACCGCATCGCACCGACCCGATTCGATGGCCGCTTCCATGCCCGACTTTGTGTGGAATCCACCGACGCAGATCACCGGGATGTCGAGTGCGGTGGTGAATTGTTCAGCTTGCGGGAGGTTGAACCCCTCGCCACCGGGTGCCAACCGTTCCGCAGCGCGTTCGACCGCCGGCGCCACGGCTAGCATCGCCGTGCGGCGATACCAGGGCAGTTCGGCGACCGCGCCTTCGAACACCTCGGCCCTGATGAATCCCCGGTAATGGCCCAACACCGTCGCCGGCCAGGATTCGTAGTGGCCCCGAGAGACCTCGACGGCATCGATCCCGTCGTCCTGTAGGGCGAGTGCGACCCGGACCAAGTCAGCAGTGGCGGCGCCGCGACGCAACGGCATCATGTCGGTGCCGTTGATCTTCAGCAGCACCGGATAGTCGTCGCCTACGCGCTTGCGGACCGCCCGATAGACCTCACGCAGCAACCGCATCCGGTTGTCGAGGCTGCCGCCGTAACCATCGGTGCGCCTGTTGGTGTGAGGGGTCAGGAACTGGCTGAGCAGATACCCATGGGCGGCATGGATTTGCACACCGTCGAACCCGACATCGCGCGCACGTTCGGCGGCCGATGCGAAATCGCTTACGACGCCTGGTATCTCGTCGCTGCGCAACGATCGGGGCTTGGTACCGAACAGTGGTTCGCGTACCGACGACGCCGATACCGTCGGCTGGCCCGGCACCCCGGATTTGATGGTTTGCCGGCCGCCGTGGTTGAGCTGCGCGATCAGCAGGGCGTGTCCGCCGTGGGCAAGCTGCACCCAGTCACGCAAGCCCGGCTTCTTGTCGTCGGCGTCGATGCCGGCTTGCCGCTCGGTGGATTTGCCCTGCAGCGAGACGTACAGGTTTCCGGTGACGATCAACGGTGTGCCGGCCCCCGCCATGGGCGCGTAGAACTCGAGTAGTTCGTCGGTGACGAACCCGTCGACGCTCGACCGCGTTTCGCTGGTCGCTGATTTGAACAGCCGACCGCCAACGGTGAGCGACCCGATCTGTAGCGGTGCCAGCAGTGAGCTGGAGGACGTGGTGCTCATGCTCCCGACCCCATGCGGATGACCGGGACCGTGCGTTCGATGCCGTAGGCGTGCACCGCCGTGAGGGTGGTGTGCAGGTCGCGGCGGAGCGCCGCGACGGCGGCGCTGTCGAATAGCTGGTCGACGGCGGCCCGGCTGTCGGCCCCGAGCAGGACCACAGCGTGGTAGCGGTGCTGCGGTGGATTGTCGTGCCCAACACCGGGTGAGGTATGGAACAGCGGCGTCCAGGGCAGGAAGGTGTAGCTGCGCAGATCGCGAGCGCCGCCGGCGAGCAGCGCCGCGCCCATCCGTTCATGCACGAACGTCCGAAAAACGCCGCCGCGGACTCCGCGTCGTCGCCGCAGCAGGAGCGCGATGTGGTGGCCGACGGTGTCGTCGAAGCCGTCGGTCCACCACCGTCCGCCGCCGGGGCCGGTGGGGTGTCCCAGCACCCGGGCAAAGACGTTCTGCTCGTCGAGGTAGACCTCGCGGGCATGGACCGCAGTGGCCGTTATTGCGGCCGTGCTGCGGAAGCGAATCTCCGCACAGCCGTCGAAGCGCCAGGTGTCGTCGATCGCGGTGCCGATTCCTTGTGCCCGAGGCCAGAACCCGTGATCGGTCGTCGAGAACAGCCGCTGGTTGTATTCGAGGAGGTTCGGCAGCTTCTTGACTTTCTCGGCGTGCTCGGTCGCCCAGTAGGTGGTGGCCACGTCTCTTGTCATGTCCCCGCGCAGCATGAGCGGCGACAGCATCGAGGTGGTGCGGGTGGGGTGAGTCATCAGGCGATCTCCGTGACGCGGCAGGTGAGGGCATAGCGGGTCAGCGCTTCATCGATGGCCTGGCGGTCGGCGGCGGCAGTGACCGCGATCGTGACGACCGCCGCGGCATCGTCAGTGGTGACGTCGACGGCGACCACACCCGAGAGGCCGGCGAGGGCCTCGACGACGGCGGTGCGAGCCGCATCAGCGCGCAGGGGCAGCTTGTAGGGCTTGCCGACGGCGGTCACCGGAAGTGCGTCGCGAATGATCACTGCTTTGGGCGCCGCGGCGGCTTCGGCAACGTGCTCGCCGGCCCACGTCTGTAAGGCCTCGGCGGTGACGCTCGCGCCAGGCCGCAGGGTCACATAGGCGACCGGCACCTCCCCGGCGTGGCGGTCGGGCCGGCCGACAGCGGCCGCACCCGTCACGTCGGGATGCGCGAGGAGAGCATCCTCGACCATTGCCGGATCGATGTTATGGCCGCCGCGGATGATGAGATCCTTAGCGCGCCCGGCGAGGTGCACGAACTCGTCGTCGTCGATCCAGGCGAGGTCACCGGTGTCGAGCCAGCCGTCGACGAGCTTTCCCTGACTGTGCAACAGGTGTTCACCCGCGTCGCGGCCGGTGACGTAGCCGGCGAACACCGTCGGTCCGCTGATGGCCAACGTGCCCACGGCGCCGCGCGGCAGGTCATGCCACGCGCCGTCGTCGTCGATGCGCACCGTCTTGAGGTGTTGGTAGGGCAGACGTTGGCCCACCGAGCCCAGTCGCGGGTGGTCGGGGAAACTGCGCACGCTGGCACACGTCGCCTCGGTGAGACCGTAGCCTTCGACCAGGCTGATTCCGGTGTGTGATTCGAAGTCCTTGCGCACCGCGCCCGGCAGCGCCGAGGCGCCGACGATCGCCATCCGCATACTCGTGATGTTGGCGTCAACCGGGCACTTCGCCAGCACGGAATAGACGGTCGGCACCGCGCTCATCGTCGACAGTTGATACCGCTCGACGATCTTCCAGAAGTTGCCGTAGAGCGCCGGGTCCCGGTAACCCAGCGGGCCGGCCCACACCGTGTGCTGTCCACGCAGCAGCGGCGCCAAGGCGGTGACGATCAGGGCGTTGACGTGAAACAGCGGCAGACCCGCGAATATCGTTGAGTCCTCGTCGAGCAGCGTGTTAGCGGCGATCATCCACGCGTCGGTCACCTCGTTGGCGTGGGTATGGGCGGCCAGTTTCGGAGCGCCAGTGGTGCCGCCGGTGTGGAACAAGGCGGCTAGGTCTGCTGCGGCGGGCGGTTCCCCGCAGAAGTAGGTGGCGTCGTGATCGTGCGCCAGTCGGCTCAGATAGCCGACCGCTGCGCCCGAGGATTCCGGTGGTGGGTCGTCTTCGGCGAATGTACCGGTGGGTTGCAGCAACAGCAGGGTGTCGACGGCTCCGGCGCCAGCCAGGTGCTGGGCGGTCTCCCAGCCCGCCGGATCGAGTGCGGGTCCGGCGGCGATGAGCACCCGTGCACCCGAGCGGCGCAGCAGCTCGCCGATGTGCTGGGACGACAGCGCCGCGTTGATCGGCGCGGCGATGCCGGCAAGCTGCGCGGCTAGGGTGGCGGTGATCAGTTCGTCGCAGTTGGGCGCGATCAAGCCGACAGCGTCGCCGCGCCGTACACCGAGGCGGCGCAACAGATTCGCGGTTCGGTGCACGTCACCCAACAGTTGGCCGAAGGTGCGCTGCACCGGTTGCTGCCAGCGTTGTCCGTCGGGCAGGACGCTGATCGCGATGCGCTCAGGCCAGGCAGTGGCGGCGCGCAGCAGGATCTGGTAGGTCGAGGCAGGCAGGCCGCGCTGCGCGAGCGGCACTGCCTCGATCGCGCGAAGGTCAGCGGGGCCCGCGTAGCGCGGCCACAGCAGGTCGGTGTTCACGCGTACCGCACGGTGTTGCGCTGGGCACCGAGGTCGACGGCACCGTCGTCGGTGGCGATCGCGGCCTCCACTAGGTCACCGTCGTGCAGGTACTTGGGGTTGCCGGACTGGCGTTTGAAGAACGCTTTCCACTTGACCGCGGACGGGAGCAGCGAACCGATGATCTCGATCGGTCTGGGCGGGGCACTCAGCGCGGTGCCGACCGGGGTGCCGGTCATGATCAGGTCACCGGCGGCCAGGTGCTGGAAGCGGGTCAGCGACTGCAGCGCCTGCACCGGCCGGTACAGCATGTCGCGCTCGACCAGCATGTCCTGGCGCAGTTCACCGTTCACCCGCAGCCGCAGCCGCAGGTCGCCGAAACGCTGTAGCTCGCCGGCGTCGAGCAACACCAGCGCCGGCCCGACCGGGGTGAAGGTGGGATAGGACTTGGCCTCATAGAACTGGGTTTGCGGCAACTGGATGTCTCGGGCCGACACGTCATTGGTGACCACCAGTCCGGCGATGTAGTCGGCCAGGTTCGACTCGGAGATCCCGGTGCGACGGGAATGTCGCGGCCAATGACCAAGCCGATTTCGACCTCGTAGTCCAAGAGCCGGACGTGGGCAGGTTTGACGATGTCATCGGTCGGCCCGGTGATCGAAGCCGAGGACTTGCGGAAGAATGTCAGCGGAATCGATTTGGGGTCCATGCCCGCATCTTTGACGTGGGAGGCGAAGTTGGTCATCTGTGCCACCACCCGGCATGGCGTGGTCACCGGCGACACCAGATCGAGGCTGTCGGTGGGCACGGTGCCATCCTGCTGCGCCGCGGCCTCGATGGCGGCCCGGTCGGCTAGCAGTTCAGCGGTGGTGCTGGCATCGGTCGCGATCTTGGCTGCTCCAGTGGGGGTTTGGAACCACCAAGCGTCAGCGGTGCGCAGGATGGACAGTGTCATGATTGGGTCACTTTCAACAGGCCGATGAGGCGCGAGAGGTCGAATTCATTGTCGGCGCGCAGCGCGGCGAGGAGAGATCGTGCTTCGTGGGGCAAGGCTGCGGGATTGGTGCCGAGGAAATCCTTGGTGGCCGGTGGCCCCCACTGGGCCAGCCCGGAGGCGGTAAACGGTGCCCAGCCGGGCTCCAGGGTGTTGTCGAACATGTCGCCGTCGGCGAAATGCTCGACCAAGAAGCCGTCCGGGTCACGCCAGTAGTCGAAGATCTGGCTGCCCTGGATGTGGCGGCCGATCCCCCACGATCGGTGGTAGCCCTGGTCTTTCAGGTATTCGCCGCCGGCGGCCAGTGAGTCGAGGTCACACACTTGGTAGGCCGAGTGCACGTAGCGGCTCGACGGCCCCAACGCAAGCGCCAGGGTGTGGTGATCGGCAGGAGTTGAGCCGCGGTCGCAGCGGATGAAGCTCATCGTCGGTCCGCGGTCGCGCTGGCCGGGGAAGAACAGGAAGTCGCTGACAATCATCCCGAGGCTGTCGAGGTACCAGTCCAGCGCCGCAGCGTATTTGGTGCTCTGCAGCACAACGTGGCCGAGCCGCTGCACCTTGGTCGGAACCCGAGGCGGCCGCTGGGTCGCGTTCACCCGTCGCAGATCGCAGCCGAGGTTGAAAGTGTGCGGCTGTTGCCCGGGCAAGGCAGCGAGCTGATGCATGCCGGCCACCACGCGGACCGGAATCCCGCTGGGATCCACCAGCTCGACGGACAATCCGCCGATGGCGTCGGGCAGCGGCCGAGTTCGGGCACCGGTCGCCGCCGCGAGTCGCGCCAGGTCCGCCTCGTCCTGTGCGGCGAACGCCATGCCGCGAAAACGGGTGGTGGCACCCCGGCGGATGATCACACACGGGGCGCCGGCGTCGGTGCCGCGCAACTGTAACTCGGAACCGGTGCGCGCCACGGTTGCGAATCCGAAGGCGTGCGCGAACGCCTCGGCCCGCACGAGGTCGGGCTTCTCGAATTCCAGCCAGGCGAGGTCGCGAACCTTGATCACCGGGTTGCGTGATCGGCCCGGGTGTTCGTTTTTGCGTGCGCCCCGCTGGCTATGCAGGCCATTGTGGGCATCGACGGTCTTGCTCACGGCTGGTTGTCCTTTCGTGGTCTCAACGGGCGGTGGTGGCGCTGACCCGTTCGGTGATTGAGGTCGGCCGCGCGCCGCGTATCCGGTCGATGACGGCGCCGGCTCGGGCCGGGGCGGCGTCACCACGCCACGCGACATGGTGATCGGGTCGGATCAACACCAGGTCGCGTTGGTAGAGCGCGCGGCTGCGCTCGTCTCGGATGTCGACGACGGTGAGCGGCACATCGCGCTGCTGAGCCGCGGTGACCAATGGTGCAACGTCGATTTCGTCGAACCGCAGCAGGGTGAACCCGGGGCCGAGCAGGTCGAAGATGGCCTGTCCGCTGTCGAGGACCAGGCTGGGCGGTCGGGCCCCGGGCAGCGTAGTGGGCGTGTAGCTGTCCATGCGGTCGGCCGGCACCGGATGCGCTTCGTGGCAGATGACCGGGGAGTTCTGGTAGCGGTATCCGAATTCGATTCCGTCGGCTTCGTTTTCCAGATTGCCCAGGTCGAGGATCTCCCGGCCCAGCCGACGTCGGCTGCGTTCGCCGTTCCAGCCTTCGCTGTGAATGCGCTTGCGATAGGCGGTTTTGATCGCCAAGCGCACCAGGGTGTGGCGCGCCGACGCTGCCCGGTTACGGACGGCGACCGAGCGGCGCTCGGCTTGGTAGGCGTCCAGCAGGCGACGATCACCCCACCCCTGCAGGATTGCCGCGAGCACCCATCCCAGGCCGACGGCGTCACCCACACCGGTGTTCATGCCGTAGCCGCCGGCCGGCACGACTTGATGCGCCGAGTCCCCCGCCAGCCACACCCGGCCACGCCCGTAGCTGTCGGCCAGGGACAACCGTGGGCGCCAGGCATTGGCGCACAGGATCTCGCACTCGAACTCGACGCCCAAGGCAGCGAACAGGAACCGCTTGGGGTCGATCGCCTCGGCGTCCGCACCTACGCCGAGAAGGGCGTGCAGCGTCCAGGTGTCGCGGTCGTTCTGCGAGATCAGCGTCCACCCTTCGGGTGACTGGGTGTGCCACGCCGTGCCGAACCGCTCGAAGAGCTCACGGTTTGGCGAGGTGAAATGGACCAGGTAGACGCGACCGTCCATCGGCGTTTCGCGGTGTTCGACGAAGGCCCGGATACCGGCTGGCACCAGCCGGCGCAGGCCGAGTTCGCGCGCCGCTAGCCGGTGCAGAGCGATGTCGTCCAGACCGATCCCCAGACCTCGTCGCACCACGCTGCCCGCCCCGTCGCAGCCGGCCAAAAACTGTGCCCGGATCGTGTGGGTCTCCCCGCTCACCGAGCGGATCACCGCGTCGACGCCCTGGTCGTCCTGCTGGAAGGTTTGCAGACCCCAGCCGTACCGGACGTCGATCTGTGGGGCGCGGGTTTCCAGAATGGTCTTCAGTGCCGGTTCGAGCAGCGCCTGCGACACCCGCATTGCGGGTTCGAGCGTCATCGTGCCGTCGTTGCGGTCGCGGATGAGCTTGCGCCGCTGCGCAACACTGGGATATCGGAACCGCGCCAGCTCCCATCCGCTGAGCTTGGTCACCCACGACACGTCGAACCCATGGTCTTCGGGCACAGCGACCTTGCGCAGCTCATCGGCGACTCCAAGGTGGCGAAACAGTTCCATGCTGCGGCCGTTGGTGATGTCCATCTTCGGGTGGGTGGTCGTCGACGGACTGCGCTCCACCAACGTCGCGGGCACACCGTGACGGAACAGCGTCAACGCGAGCGTGAGACCGACCGGGCCGCCGCCCACGATCAGCACGGGTGTCACCTCCGCCTGCCGGGTCGTCTTGCTCGTCACGCTGTCCCTTCCGCCGGTTCCTGCGCGTAGACCTATTGAACATGTCTGTTCAATATAAGTCAACAATGTCTTATTAAGAGCTTTTCCTGGCGCGATAGAACATAGATGTACTATTTGTCGGAGCCGGTTGGAACCAACCCGAGGACAGGGCCCATGACCACACCCACGGATCAGCGGATCAGCGACGCCGCCGTTCGGCTGTTCGTCGAAAAGGGAACGACCCAGCTGACTGTGAGTGAATTGGCCCAAGCGGCGAACGTCGCCCGTGGCACGCTCTACCGCAATGTCGGGTCGATGGAGGACTTGTTTGATCGCGTCGTCGCCGAGCTCAGCGTGGACATGCACCGACGGGTCTCGGCAAGCTTTGCCGGGATCGGTGATCCCGCGGCGCGGTTAGCGACTGGGGTGCGGTTGTGGATCCGCTACGCCCATGAGAACCCGACCCTCGGCCGCTTCGCGGTCAGGTTCGGGTTGTCCGAGGAATCTCTGCGTGCCGTGCTGACCGGACCTCCTATGCACGACATCAAAGCTGGCATTGCGGCCGGTCGGTACGACATCGGGCCAGCGGGCGTCGACGGCATCGCGTCACTGGTGCTCGGCGCGACGGTGAGTGCGATGTGGATGGTGCTCGAGGGGCATCAGACCTGGCGCGAAGCGGGATCCTCGACCGCCGAGCTTCTGCTGCGCGCCGTGGGGATCGAGCCCGCCGAGGCCCACGAGATCTCCAATAGCGAGCTACCGCAACTCGCGGGGTAAGGCGACCAGGAGCCGCGCTGGAAAATCACCGATTACGGTGTGGCGATACGCGACGGCTCAGCCCTCCCGATAGCTCCAGGCCCGCAGCTTTTCGGCGATCTCGCCGAGATCGGCCAAGGCGCCGGTGGCGACCCCGATCACGAAGTCGAACCGGTCATCCTCGGGTGCGCTGATCCATTGGCCGTTGATGGCAAGGAGTGTCCGACAGGCCGTCCACGCCAGCCGCTTGTTTCCGTCCACCAGCGCGTGATTGCGCGCCAGGGAATGCAGCAGCGCGGCGGCCTTGAGGTGCAGATCCGGGTAGGCGTCCACGCCGAACACCGATGCGCGCGGACGGGCCAGCGCCGATTCGAGCAGACCGTAGTCCCCGACCGCGACGTCCTCACCGACCGCAGCGCGGGCGACGTCCAGCAGGTCGTCGAGATCCAGGTAGTCGATCACGCGTCCTTGAGGCGCTCCAAGACGCCGGCCTCCTCACGGACCACGCGCTGCAGCGCGTCGGCAACCTTGGTCTTGTGCGTCCGCCGGGCGATGTACTCATCGATGGCCGACAGCGCGACCGCCTGCATCGACCGCCCCTCGGCAGCGGCCTGCCGCCGTAGCGCTTCGGTCTGCTCGGCACTGGTGCGCAGCGTCATGCCCATGGCCACGATGATACCGGATTGATACCACACGTGGCATTGGCCGAGCAATTGTGGGCTAACGGGGCGATCTTTTGCTGGTTAGCCGCCCGACCTCGAGCCGCCCCCGGTCGTCGAGATTGCGCGGAGGGCTGCGATCTGGCCTCGGAGCACAGCCCTGGACGCAATTTCAACGCCGAAGCCCACATCTTGCATGATGTCCATCATGTCATTAGCATGATGCCCATCATGCGATCTTCGACGAAGCGGGCCCTGAGCAAACAGGAGTCGCTGAACCGAATCCTCGATGCCGCCGCCCGCCGGCTCCGCGAAGAGGGCCTGGACGGCGCCGCGATCGTCCCGGTGATGCGTGATGCCGGTCTGACCCACGGCGCGTTTTACTCGCATTTCGCCACCAAGGACGAGCTGGCCAACGCCGCGTTCACCCGCGCGATCAGCACCGGTCGGCCGCACTGGATAAGACCGCGGCGCGGCGAATCGTGGCCGACCCGGCTGACGAGTCTGGCCAGGCGTTACCTCACCCCGGCGCATCGCGACAACCTCTCCAGCAGTTGCGCTTTCGCCGCGCTGAGCTCGGACGCCGCGCACGGCAGCGACGAGTTCCGCGGCACCTATGAGCGGGAATTGCGGACGTCGCTGGCGGCGATCTGCGACGGTGACGACGACCGGCTCGACGACGCGATCGTCCTGATGACGATCTGCGTGGGCGGGATGTCGCTGGCCCGCGCGGTCGCCGACCCGACGTTCTCGGCGCGGATCCTGCGGGTCGCGCGCGAGGCGGCCGCCACCTTCGCCGACACCCGTCCGAAATGAGGAGAGCAGATATGGTCAGCACCAAGCCCTTTGGGCAGCTGCAGTATCGGGAGATTCGCGGGAAGCGGATGGCCTACATCGACGAGGGAGTCGGCGACGCGATCGTGTTCGCGCACGGCAACCCGACGTCGTCGTATCTGTGGCGCAACGTGATGCCGCATCTGCAGGGGCTGGGCCGGCTGGTTGCCTGCGACATGATCGGGATGGGCGCCTCGGACAAGCTCGACGAGTCCGGGCCGGATCGCTACCACTACGCCGAACAGCGCGACTACCTCTTCGCGCTGTGGGACGCGCTGGATCTCGGGGACAACGTGGTGCTGGTGCTGCATGACTGGGGCTCCGCGCTGGGCTTCGACTGGGCCAACCAGCATCGCGACCGGGTCGCCGGCATCGCGTTCATGGAGTCGATCGTCACCCCGATGACCTGGCCGGAGTTCCCCGGCCCGGTCCGGGCGGTGTTCCAGGGCTTCCGCTCCCCGGAGGGGGAACGAATGGTGTTGGAGCAGAACGTCTTCGTCGAAGGTGTGCTGCCCGGCGCGATCCAGCGGACGCTGTCCGACGAGGAGATGGAGCATTACCGGCGGCCGTTCGCCAACCCCGGCGAGGACCGGCGGCCCACGTTGTCGTGGCCGCGCAACATCCCGATCGACGGCGAGCCGGCCGACGTCGTCGCGGTGGTCGAGGGCTACGGCGAGTGGCTGGCGGGCAGCGACGTGCCGAAGCTGTTCGTGAACGCCGAGCCGGGTGCGATCATCCGCGGCCGGATCCGCGAGTTGGTGCGCAGCTGGCCCAACCTCACCGAAATCACCGTCGCCGGTTCCCATTTCATCCAGGAGGACAGCCCCGACGAGATCGGTGCCGCCGTGGCGCGGTTCGTTCGGGAACTACGAGGCTAGGGCGCCCCGCCCCTCCGGGTAGCTTCGGGCCGCGGGGTGCTCAGCACCCGAAACTGGTGCGGCTTTAGAGTGCATTCCAACGCGGGTGTAGCGAGACGGAGGAGTCCCCCCGATGGCCAAACCGAAACCCGAGTTCTACCGCGACCAGCAGGCCTGGCGTGACCTGCAGAATTACCTGCCGGAACGGTTGCGCCTGACCGATCAGACCGTCCCGGCCGAGGAGTTCTGGACCTGGCGCGGCCACCGGGTGCACCTGGACCGCTACGCCAACCCCGACGCGCCCGCCAAGATCGTGCTGCACCACGGCGTGGGCACCAACGGTCGGCAGATGAGCCTGATCGTCGGGGCGCCGCTGGCGGCGCGCGGGTTCGAGACGGTGGCCCTGGACAACCTCGGCTACGGCCTGAGCCAGGTGCGCCCCGGCTGCACCGTGTCCTACGACGACTGGGTCAATCTGGTGGTGGACTTTCTGGCCTACGAACAGTCCCGTGACGACCGACCTATCATCCTGTACGGCCTCAGCGCCGGTGGCATGCTGACCTATCACGTCGCGGCCACGGCCCCCAAAGGCGCGCTGCGCGGCATCGTCGGCATGACGTTCCTCGATCAGCGCAACCAAAAGGTCCGCGACGACACCGCGCACGACAAAGTGGGCTCCCGCCTCGGTGTCCCCCTGCTCGGGCTGCTGGCCCGCACCCCGGCGGCGCGGCTACGTGTCCCGATGACGCTGGCCTCCAAGATGTCGACCCTGGTCAACGACCGAGCGGCGCTGAAAGTCATGACCGCCGACCGCACCTCGGGCGGCAACTGGGTGTCCACCCGGTTTCTCGCCAGCTACATGAACTACGTCCCCGCCGTTGAACCACCGGAGTTCGATGCCTGCCCGGTCCTGCTGACCCAGCCCGCCGAGGACCGGTGGACGCCGCTGGAACTCAGCCAACCGGTGCTATCCCGCATCACCCGAGTCCCCGTACAAACCGTGCTGCTCGACAACGCCGGCCACTACCCCCTCGAGAACCGGGGCTGACCCAAATGCAGGACGCCATCGCCGAATTCGTCACGGCTCACGCATAACGCAGGGCGTTGCGCTGGACGCCGAGGTCGACGGCGCACAGTTGGCGACGAGGACGAGCGGTGTGTCCACTGAAATCGACGCCTAAATTTGCAAAACCGCCGGATCTCGGGGCTATGTGTCAGTTTCGACGTCGATCTCAGCAGCTAGGCCACGTTCTCTTCGTCCTCGGGCTCGACCATGTCGCCGAGCCGCCCCGAGATCAGCTCTTCGGCCTCGGCGACCATCCGCGACACCAGCTCCCCGCAGGTGGGGATGTCATTGATCAGCCCCATCGCGGTGCCGACCGTCCAGATGCCGGCCTCGACATCGCCGTCGTCGAACACCTTGCGGCCCCGCACCCCGGCGACCAGCTCCTGCACGTCGGGGAATTGGCCGCCCTTGTTGAGGATGTCGACGACCTCGCGGGACACGGTGTTGGACGCCACCCGGGCGGTGTTGCGCAGCGGGCGGAAGATCAGCTCGGTACCCCGCTCGTCGCCGGCCACAATGGCTTCCTTGACGTTCTGGTGGATGCAGGACTCCACGGTGCACATGAACCGGGACCCCATGTTGACGCCGTCGGCGCCCAGCGCCAGCGCGGCCACCAGGCCGCGGGCGTCGGCGAACCCACCGGAGGCGATCATCGGGATGTCGATCTTGGCCGCCGCGGCCGGGATCAGCACCAGACCGGGAATGTCGTCCTCGCCGGGGTGCCCGGCGCATTCGAACCCGTCGATGCTGATGCCGTCCACCCCCAGGCTTTGCGCCTTGACCGCGTGCCGCACCGAGGTGCACTTGTGCAGCACCTTGATCCCGTTGTCGTGAAACATCGGCAGGTGCGGCGCCGGGTTGGACCCGGCGGTCTCCACGATCTTGATGCCGGAATCCACGATCACCTGCCGGTACTCGTCGTACGGCGGCGGGTTGATCGTCGGCAGGATGGTCAGGTTCACCCCGAACGGCTTATCGGTGAGCTCCCGGGTCTTGGCGATCTCGCGGGCCAGATCGGCCGGGGTCGGCTGGGTCAGCGCGGTCAAAAATCCCAGCGCGCCGGCATTGGCCACCGCCGCCACCAGCTCGGCGCGGCCCACCCACTGCATGCCGCCCTGCACAATCGGGTGCTCGACCCCGAACGCCTCGGTGAACTTCGTCGACAGGCTCATCGCGGCGCCATCCGGATCGCGCCGTCGAGGCGAATCACCTCGCCGTTGAGCATCGGGTTCTCCACGATGTGCACGGCCAGCGCGCCGTACTCGTCGGGGTCACCGAGCCGAGCCGGATGCGGCACCTGCTGCCCCAGCGACTTTTGCGCCTCCTCGGGCAGCGACCCCAACAGCGGGGTCTTGAACAGCCCCGGCGCGATGGTGACCACCCGGATCAGCTCACGGGACAGGTCCCGCGCGATCGGCAGCGTCATGCCGGTGACCCCGCCCTTGGACGCGGAATAGGCGGCCTGACCGATCTGCCCGTCGAACGCGGCCACCGAGGCGGTGTTGATGATGACGCCGCGCTCCTCACCGATCGGTTCGGTCTTGGCGATCCGCTCGGCGGCCAGCCGCAGCACGTTGAAGGTGCCGATCAGGTTGACCTGAATGACCTTGGTGAACTCTTCCAGCGGGAAGGCGCCGTTTTTGCTCAACGTCTTGATGGCGTTGCCGATGCCGGCGCAGTTGACGTTGATCCGCAGCGGCCCAAGCGATTCGGCCACATCCAGGGCGGCGGTCACCGACTCGGGGTCGGTGACGTTGGCCTGGGCGAAGCGCGCCCGCTCACCCAGCTCCTGGATGGCGTCTTCGCCCTTGAGGTCGATGACCACCACCTGCGCGCCCGCATCCAGCAGCCGCTTGGTGGTGGCCAGTCCCAGCCCCGAAGCACCGCCGGTGACCACCGCTACCGCGTCTTTGATCTGCACGTTCCCGCGTTTCCTTCCTGGCCGGCCCCAATGCCGACCTACCGGTTGGTTGGGACTATACCCAGTCGCCGAGGATGGTGTCGTTGTCGGCCCCCAGCACCGGCGGCGGGGTCGGGGTGTCGGGGGTGCTGCGGGAGAACCGCGGCGCCGGCCTCGGCTGCAGGTAGCCGTCCACCTCGTAGAAGGTGCCGCGGTCGGTGATGTGCGGCTCGGTTTCGACCTCCCCGAACGACAACACCGGCGTCACGCAGGCGTCGGAGTCGGCGAACACCTTGGCCCAGTGGTCGCGGTCGTGGGCGGCGAACGCCTCGGTCAGCCGCGCCCGCAGCTCCGGCCACCGGCCGACGTCGTTCTGGTCGGGCAGCTCGGCCGGATCCAGGCCCAGCTTGGCCAGCAACTCCGCGAAGAACTGCGGCTCGATGGAGCCCACCGCGACATAGCGGCCGTCGGCGCACGTGTAGGTGTCGTAATACGGCGCGCCGGTGTCGAGCATGTTCACGCCACGCTCGTCGCTCCACACGCCCTGCGCGCGGAAGCTCCACATCATCGCCGACAGCATCGCCGACCCGTCGACCATGGCGGCGTCGATGACCTGGCCCTTGCCGGAGGTCTGCCGCTCCCACAGCGCCGACAAGATGCCGACCAGCAGGAACAACGAGCCGCCGCCGAAGTCGCCGGTCATATTCAGCGGCGGGACCGGCCGCTCCCCCTTGCGGCCGATGGCGTGCAACAGGCCGTTGAGCGAGATGTAGTTGATGTCGTGACCGGCCTGCAGGGCGCGCGGCCCGGTCTGCCCCCAGCCGGTCATCCGGCCGTAGATCAGCTTCTCGTTGACCTTGGCGCAGTCCTCCGGGCCCAGCCCGAGCCGCTCGGTGACACCGGGTCGGAAGCCCTCGATCAGCACATCGGCCTTGGCGACCAGCTTGAGCACCAGGTCGCGGCCCTCGGCCGACTTGAGGTCGGCGGTCACCGAGCGCCGGTTGCGCAGCATGGTGTCCTTGGAGGCGCCGGGAAACTTCGGCGGCCGCTCCACCCGCACCACCTCGGCGCCCAGGTCACCGAGGATTTGCGCTGCGTGCGGGCCCGGCCCGATACCGGCCAGCTCGATAACCCGCAACCCTGTCAGTGGTCCCGCCATGTCCGACCTCCTCGTGAGTATGTGATGTGCATCTTCGCAGCCACCGGTTCGTGACCCACAACCCGGCCGCTTTACAGTGAGGCCCATGACCGTCACTGATCCCGGAATCGACACGCTGGCGCCCGTCGAGGGCCTGTCCGTCAGCCTGACCGACGGCGTGCTGTCGGTGACCATCGACCGACCCGACAGCCTCAACTCGGTGACCACCCCGGTGCTGGCCGGCATCGCCGACGCGATGGAGAACGCCGCGCGCGATCCGCGGGTGAAGGTGGTGCGCCTCGGCGGCGCGGGCCGCGGCTTTAGCTCCGGGGCCGGGATCAGCGCCGAGGACGCCGCCGACGGGGTGCCCACCGAGATCATCGTGGAGGCCAACCGCGCGATCCGGGCGATCGCGGCGCTGCCGCGCCCGGTGGTGGCCGTCGTGCAGGGCCCGGCCGCCGGGGGTCGGGGTGTCGCTGGCGCTGGCCAGCGACCTGGTATTGGCTTCGGACAAAGCGTTTTTCATGCTCGCGTTCACCAAGATCGGGTTGATGCCCGACGGCGGGGCGTCGGCGTTGGTGGCCGCGGCGATCGGTCGGATCCGGGCGATGCGGATGGCGCTGCTGGCCGAGCGGCTGCCGGCGGTCGACGCGTTGGCGTGGGGTCTGATCAGCGCGGTGTATCCGGCCGAGGAGTTCGACGCCGAGGTGGACAAGGTGCTGGCGCAGGTGATGGCCGGCCCCGCGGTGGCGTTCGCCAAGACCAAGCACGCGATCAACGCGGCCACCCTGACCGAGCTGGACGGCGCGCTGGACCGCGAGTACGTCGGGCAGTCCATCTTGTTGGCCGCCAACGACTTCCGGGAAGGCACCAAGGCCTTCCAGGAGCGCCGGGACCCGGCGTTTACCGACGCCTGATCGGTCGCGAGCAGACGCAAATTCGCACGATCGGGCCCACGATCGTGCGAATTTGCGTCTGCTCGTCACCCGGGGGTGCGTTGCCGTGCCCGCACCCACGGCCAGGTCATCAGGGCCCACACGATCAGGATGAGCGTGGCCGCGGTCAGCAGATACACCGGCCACGGGCCCAATACATCCAAGAGGGTTGCGGTGGCCGGCTTTTCGTTGAGGAAGCCGTAGTTGGTTCCGGCGATGCTGTTGAACGCGAAGGTCATCGACGCCCACCCCATCGTGACCGCCACCGTGATCCGGTAACTGTCCCACCCGGGCCGCAGCCCGCGGCCCCAGGTGAGGTAGATGGCGGCCCACACGACGAGCAGGTGAATCCCCCAGAAGCCGAGGAACTGGTAGTGCGGAAAATCCGGACTCCGCAGCACCGGCGAAATCAATGCCTGGGTGCTCAGCACCAGGCCCCAGTAGTAGGTGAGGGCGAAGGCCCAGCGTCGCTGTGACCACAGGGCGTAGGCCGCCGCGACGGTGGCGAGGTCGGTCAACCGCAGCGGCACCGACCGGTCGATGGCCGGCGGCAGCAGTGAATAGAGGAGCACCGCACCGTAGATCGCGGCCGTCAGCGCACCCAGAACGCGCGCGAAGCGGCGCGCCTGCGACGCGGTCTGCCGACGCCCGATCCAGACCAGCAGCGCCGCGCCGACCGCGAACACCGTGAGTACCGCCCAGTGCGACGGCCCGTACAGGGAGAACTGCCGTGCTGCCGACATCATCGCTCCCACTGACCCATTATCGGCGGGACCGGACCGCCGCCAACACGACGATCGCCACCGCCACCGCCAGCACCCAGTCCCCCACCCGTTGGTACATGGTGGTCTGCGAGCCCAGCGGAACACTCACCACGACGACGCCGCGGTAGGTCGACGGGCACCAGGCCAGTTCGCGGCCGCGCGCATCGAAAGCCGCGCTGTCACCGGACAACCCGGCATGCACCGCCGGGCGACCCACCTCGACCGCGTGGACCGCGACCTGACCGGCCAGCTGCGGTTGCGCCCAGCTTCCCTGAAACGTCGACGTGGAACTCTGGTAGGCCAGCAGCTGGGCGCCGAGTTGCACGTCGCGGCGGGGCAGGTCGGAGAAGGTCGCTTCGACGCTGATCAGTGGCCCGATCACCACCGCGCCGGCGTGCAGCACCACCGATTCGCTGCCGCGCCCCCGGTCCTGGGCGGCGGCCTTGGTGTGGCGGGTGATCCAGCCGAGCAGCGGGCGCAGCGGCACATACTCACCGAACGGCACCAGCCGCACCTTCCGGTAGGCGCCGAGCGATCCGCCCGGCCCGATCAACACCGATGACTTGTAGATGTCCCCGCTCGCAGCGGGTGCGTCGACGTTGACGAGCAGGTCCGCGCCCACCCGCCGGGACAGGTCTGCCAGCGCGGCCGTCACCTCGGGATGGCTGGTGAGGTCGACGCCGATGCTGCTCTCCCCCCAGGCCACCAGGTCGGGCCGCTGTCCTGCCAGGGAGGCGGTGAGCGCTTCGCCGGCCGCCTGTCGCGCCGCCGCGTCGGTGATGTCGCCCGGCTGCACCAGCGCCACCCGGATCGTCGGACCGGTCGTCGGGCGGGCCAGCACCACCAGCCGGGCCGGTGCACTCGGGGGCACACGGAGCGTTTGCTGCACGTCACGAGCCTAGCCCGGCGGCGATGCGGGCCGCCCGGCGGCACGCGGATGTGGATCGAGGCTGCGCTGGTGGCGTCGAGGCTGAAGCTACGGCTGCGAGGCTGCATGTACGACGTCGAGCCTGCATCTACGGCGCCGAGCCTGCGCTCAGGGCCTCGAGCCTGCGCTCACGGCACCGAGCCTGCGCCCAGGCCAAAATTTCAGTGGCAGGTGCGTCCTCACCGCAGTCTCGACGCCATGGGCGCAGTCTCGATGCCCTCAACGCAGTCTCGGTGCCCTCACCACAGTCTCGGTCGTCAGTCCGACGGGCGGTGCGGTTCGTCGGGGCCGCTGCCGGCATCGCCGTCACCCGGTGCGACGTCGTCGTCGGCGAACATCTCGTCCTCGGGGTCCCCGAACGGCTCGGCCGCGGCGTCGGGGCTCGGGTCCTCGACCGACGCGGCGGCTTCGGCGCTGGGCTCCTCCTCCTCCGTCC
>PPEA01000213.1 GCA_002967005.1 Mycobacterium talmoniae | reverse complement strand
CCGCACCCTCTACGGAGGACGCATGACCGCACACACCGCCACCCGACAACACAGCGTCATGATCGGTTTCGCCCTGGGCCGCAACGCAATCGCCGCCTACCTCCACCAACGACAACACCAACCCGCCGCGGCTGAACACCCCCCAAGGGACCCGTCTGCCCTCCATTCAGTCCCATGCGCCTCACATAGCACGGCAAGCGCACAGCTATCACCAGCACCGCTCCAGACGGCTGTCGACATGCCCGTTCGACCCCACGCCGCCAACCGGTGGTGATCCACTAGAGTTTTCAACACCTATCTCGACAGGTCCCCCGCCCTCGCGGACCTGTTGAAAACCCCGACGGTGCTGGTTGCTGTGGTTCATCCCTGCGTGCCGGAACGTCCATGGGCCGTTTTCGGAACGCGAAGATGTTGCGTCCTATCTCGTCGGGCTCCTGGTCCCCGGCAATGTGTGGTTCGGCTGCGGGATCACCTGGATGGCGACGTGGGGTGCAGCATCTTGGTCCGGGACGTGGGTTTACTGGCGTGTGATCCCTTCCAGCACATCGGGTTATCGGTTGCCGACGAGCCCCTCGACGAAGCGGGGCCCGCACGATCCGTTCTTCTAGCTGCAATCACCTTCCAACGCATCTCGGTGTCGCACAACGAACGGCTACTCACCGAATGCGCCCTTAATTGTGCGCGCCGGATGTCCGTTTTCATTTGAGGTGAGGCACGGGACGGATTCTGAGCTGCATTGCCTCAGATCATGTGAAAATCCGGTGCTGGCTTGAAAGGCTGGATTTTCATATGACCTGAGGCATCTGGGCCTTGGGGTGAGCCCCGCCGGAGCGCAACCCTGGCTGAGCGTCCGCGTTCACCGAACCGGGTGGTGTCAGCGGCTGCCGGTGTGGGCGAACACCCCGGCCAGCGCGTCGAGGGCGGCGGGCGCCAACCGGTAGTAGGCCCATTTGCCGCGCTGGGTTCGTTCGAGCAGGCCGGCCTCGACGAGGACCTTGAGGTGATGCGACACGGTCGGCTGGGTCAGGCCGACCGGCGCGGTCAGATCGCACACACACGCCTCGGCGCCGTCATGGCCGGCGATCAGCGACACCAGCCGCAGCCGGGTGGGCTCGGCCAGCGCCTTAAGCACGCCGGCCAGCCGCTCGGCAGCCGCCGTGTCCAGCACGCCGTCGGTGATCGGGCCGCAGCACGACCCAAGGTCGGCTACGAGCAGCGAGCCATGACGCTCGGTTGCGGATGCGATGTTGGCGGGCATGCGCACAGTATGACACACGCATTGACAGGTATCGATGGTTCGTGCACACTGCATCCATAGATACCTGTCGATGAAAGGAGTGGGGTCGGATGACCACTGAACACAACGAGCTGCGCGATCAGGTCCGGACGAGCTACGGTGCGGCCGCCACCGCAATCAGCGGCGGCGCGACCAACAGCGAGGTGCTGACCGCGGCAAGCTGCTGCGGGTCCAGCGATTCGGCTGAAATCGGCACCATCTTCGGCGCCGGCCTCTACGACGCCGACGAGCACTCCGCGATTCCCGCCGAAGCACTCGCAGCCAGCTTGGGCTGCGGCAACCCGACCGCGGTCGCCGACCTACATCCCGGTGAACGCGTGCTCGACCTCGGCTCTGGCGGCGGCATCGACGTGCTGTTATCGGCGCGCCGGGTGGGTCCGAACGGGTTTGCCTACGGAGTCGACATGACTGACGAAATGCTCGCCCTCGCAGAGGAGAACAAGGCCAAGGCCGGCGCCACCAACGTCGAGTTCCGCAAGGGCACCATCGAGGACATCCCGCTGCCCGACGCCGCGGTGGATGTGGTGATCTCCAACTGTGTGATCAACCTGTCCGCCGACAAACCCGCCGTGCTCGCCGAGATGTTCCGCGTCCTGGTCCCAGGAGGGCGGATCGGGATCTCTGATGTCGTCGCCGAAGATCACCTCAGCGCGGCCGAGCGTGCCGAACGCGGCTCCTACGTCGGCTGCATCGCCGGAGCGTTATCCAAGCAGGAGTACCTTGACGGGCTGGCCGAGGTCGGATTCGCCCATGCCACCGTCACGTTCACCCATGAAGTCGCCGAAGGGATGCACGGCGCGATCATCGGCGCGACCAAACCTACTGCCGCCTTTGATTGAGGCGCCGCAGAGAACACACTCGCGCCACCCCGCCAGAACCACGTCACGTTGACATGTGCCCAGCGACGCGGCCAACCGCTTCGCGCCACCGGGAGGGAATCCAATGAGCGACACCGCCGTATCGACTGCTGCACCCGCGGTGGCCGCCAAGCTCTCCACCCTGGACCGGTTCTTGCCCGTGTGGATCGGGGTAGCGATGGCTGCCGGTCTGCTGCTGGGGCGGCTGGTGCCCGGCCTGGGAGCGGGTCTCAGCGCTATTGAGGTCGACGGGGTTTCGTTGCCGATCGCGGCCGGGTTGTTGGTGATGATGTATCCGGTGCTGGCCAAAGTCCGCTACGACCAGCTCGGCGAGGTCACCTCCGACCGCAAACTGCTGATGTCCTCGCTGGTGTTGAACTGGCTGATCGGGCCGGCAGTGATGTTCGCCCTGGCGTGGCTGCTGCTGCCCGATCTGCCCGAGTACCGTACCGGGTTGATCATCGTCGGGTTGGCCCGCTGCATCGCCATGGTCATCATCTGGAACGACCTGGCCTGCGGGGATCGCGAAGCCGCCGCGGTGCTGGTCGCGTTGAACTCGATCTTCCAGGTGCTCATGTTCGCCGCGTTGGGTTGGTTCTACCTGTCGGTGCTGCCCGGTTGGCTTCACCTGCCCCAAACCGGGATCGAGGTCTCGCCGTGGCAGATCGCGAAATCCGTGCTGATCTTCCTGGGCATTCCCCTGCTGGCCGGGTACCTGTCCCGCCGCCTCGGTGAACGAGTCAAGGGCCGGCCCTGGTATGAGTCGCAGTTTTTGCCCCGTATCGGCCCGTGGGCGCTGTATGGGCTGCTGTTCACCATCGTGATCCTGTTCGCCTTGCAAGGTCACCAAATCACCTCCCGGCCTTTCGAGGTGGCACGCATCGCGGTCCCGTTGCTGGCCTACTTCGCGATCATGTGGGCCAGCGGCTACCTGCTCGGCGCCGTCCTGAAAGTGGGTTACCGGCGCACGACCACGTTGGCGTTCACCGCCGCCGGCAACAACTTCGAACTCGCCATTGCCGTGGCGATCGCCACCTACGGCGTGACCTCCGGGCAGGCCCTGGCGGGGGTCGTCGGCCCACTCATCGAAGTACCCGTGCTGGTCGGGTTGGTTTACGTGTCCTTGGCGCTGCGCACCCGCCTGTTTCGATCCCAGCCCGAACCAAGCGGTGCCCGCTGATGGCCGACAAACCCAGCGTCCTGTTCGTCTGCGTCCATAACGCCGGACGCTCCCAAATGGCGGCCGCACTGCTGTCCCACCTGGCCGGTGACCGCATCGAAGTCCGCTCCGCCGGTACCGAACCCGCCGATCAGATCAACCCGGGCGCTGTGGCCGCCATGGCCGAACTGGGCATTGACATCACCACCAACACTCCCAAGGTGCTAACTGCTGACACGGTTCAGACCAGCGACGTCGTGATCACCATGGGCTGCGGCGACACCTGCCCCTACTTCCCGGGAGTCACCTACCGCGACTGGAAACTGCCCGACCCAGCCGGCCAACCCCTTGAGGTCGTCCGCTCCATCCGCGACGACATCACCAACCGCATCCACGCCCTGATCACCCAGCTCCTACCCGCTGACACGAAACCATCGCTCGGGTAGCGAATCACGCTGCCAACGGCCACCTCCGAGACGAGAGGCACTCACGGTCGGCGTCGGCGGCGCGGACGCTCAGATCGCCGCGATGAGCCGTTGGTGGTTGACCCAGTCCTGCAGCGGTCCGGGATCGCCGTGGAGACGGCCGGTGCGTTGATTGATTTGCCGTAGCAGGTAGCTGGGCCAGCCGGCGCCTGTCGCGCTGATCGGCTGGCGTACGCGATCGGTATATCCGGTGAGCACCCAGGCGACCTCGACTATGTCTGCGTACGCGGCGATGTGAGCAGCCAGTGTGGTGCCGAGGATCGGGGCCGCGGCGGACTTCTCGGCGTTGGCCCAGTAGGTCAGGATGTGGCGAGATTGGCGCAGTGCGGTGATGCTGTGCTGGGTGCCGTACCGGCGAACCATGGCGCTGTGCCTGCGGCTCGCGGCGAGTACGTGGGGCTGGTTGCGGAGGTCTTTCTGGTCGTCGAGGGTGCGCGACAGCGGTCCGATCCACCGTTGGTGGCAGTGGCAGACCGTGACGTGCATGGGAAGCCAGCAGCAGACGGGTTGATCGATTCCGCGTCGGGCCATGCAGAGTCGACACATTGGGCGGGACTGGTATGCCTGGCGGTTGAAATCGCGGTCGCCGGCGGAAAGTCCCCGCAGACGGGCACACAGCACCTGCGGTGGTTGGCCGCTGGCAATCGCCAGCCAGTCGACGCACGGAGTTGGTTCGGCTTGAGGTGGTTGGCGTGCGCCAACCGGGCCAGGTCGCGGGTGATTAAAGCGTGTCGAATACCTGGTGAGTGTTCGACACCGCCCTTCTCGGGCGTCGTCGGTTCAGGCCGCGGGTGCGGTGTGAACGTCGGTTCCCGCGTCATTCGGGCTGGTTTCACCGGCACTCGTGGGGTGCTGGTCAGCGCCGTCCCGTCGGCGGGCGTTGGTGGCCCGGCCTCCTGCTTGGGGGTCCGGGGATCGATGATATTGGTTGTGATGAATTTGACTGCCGTCGCCGCCGACACAACTGGCACCGAGGTTACCGGAACGACGGCACCACACCGGTTTTTTCTTGAGCTTGGGAGGCGGTATGCCGATCGTCGATCGTTGGTGGGTTCCATTTCCTCGTGGTGGACGATGAGGTTGAGTCTGCCCCGGCAGTTGACTTCCGGCCACGCGTACGGCTTGCGGGCGACGTGCCGTCGCGGGTGCTTTCCGGGCGTGCTCAGCCACACGTCGATGGACGCCGCCAGCGTCGATGCGATGTGATAGCCGCGCGCCAGCGGTGTCAGCGCGGTGCGCATCGGCGCGTTGTGACTTTCGACGTAGCTGTCCCACTCGTCGACTGCGGCCAGCAGCAGTGCGCCGATCCCGACGTAGAGCTGACGCATCACCCTCTTGGCTTCGCGGCGGGTGACGAATGCCTTGCCCGTTGCCGATGGCTGCGAATCCTGTGCAGTCACGGCCAAACCTCCCCTATTGGTGAAAATCTTGCAGACCATGGGAAGGTTTAGGGTGGGAGCGCGTACGTCGGGCGTGTCGTACCCCGCTGGGATGGTGGGATTGTGAGGGCAGCCGCGCGGGGAGTCGGCATCACCGGTTCCGGTCGGCCACCGGGACAACAGCGGGCAGTGCGGCAGGATTACATTCCCGTACCGCAACCAATACGAATTGGGCAGCGCTGGGACCGGGGTTTCTCCCGCGCCCGAGGTGGGGTGCAAGCTAGGCTGGGCGAAATCCGCCTGGCAGGTTAGACGGAGGCATGGTGTCGCAGTCGGTTTCCAGCGGTGTCGAGTTTGCTGAGGCCAACAGCGTGATCGTGCAGTTGATGCGCCTGTCGCGGGGCTGGCCCATGAAGCGTCTGGCTGAATTGGCTGGTTTCTCACCGTCTCATGTCACGCGGGTGGAGGCTGGCCTGCTTCCGTTGGCCGGTAAACCCCTGCGCGATTACGCTCAGGCGCTGGGTTGCCAGCCCGAGTTGCTGTGCGTGCCCTACCGGCGATCACCGGCTGAAGGGACGCACTTCCGCGCCAAGGCCAGTGCTGCGGAGTGGAAACGCGACCGTGTCCTTGCAGATGCCAACATCGCCGCCATGCGTATCGGTCGCATCGTCGCGAACATCGACCTCGATCCGGCGATCTGTCTGCCGGCGCTCGATCCCGACGATTACGCCGCCGAGTTCGGGGAGATCACCGTCGCCCAGATACTGCGCCGCTACTGGCGCATTTCCGGACCGGTCACCAACCTAACCGGGTTGTTGGAAAGTGCCGGGGTGTTTGTCGTCTCCGCACCGTTCACCGACAATGATGTTGATGCAGTAAGTCTGCGCGCCAATGAATTTCATCCACACGTCATCTACGTCAATCGAGCGTTGCCGGCCGATCGGCTCCGATTGACACTGGCTCACGAGCTCGGCCACCTGGTGATGGATGCGATGACTCTTGCGCACCCTGCCACGGTCGAGCGGCGAGCAACGTCTTTTGCCGCAGAATTTTTGGCTCCCTACGCCGATATCGAGCACGACCTGGCGCGGGTGTCGCCGCGCACTCCTTACGAACTAGACGAACTGCGAATCCGTTGGGGTATCAGCGTTCCCTCGTTGGTGATGCGTGCACACGAGCGCGGCATCTTGTCTGACTACCACTACCGGGCCATGTTCCGTATTCTCAACGAAACCGGCCGCGTCTACGGCGACAGGCCCGGCGTGGCGCACGAAGAACCACGATTGGTCGCCCATATCCGCGACCAACTCGGCGCCGCCGGCTTTAACGACAGCGATCTCGACGCCGTCACCCTGTTAACCACTGAGGAGCGCATGGAACTGTTCGGCGCTGGCCAGCAACCAAACATGCCCGCTCCACGAAAGCTGACCCTGGTCTAACGCGACCACGTTCGTGTCGGCGTGGAATCGCAATCCGGTCCGAGACGAGCAATGGCGTCCACTGCCCAATTCGACCAAGCAGATGCTGTCCGATGAACAGGACGCCGCCGCCGGTGGCCGGGAGCGACGCATCATTGCCGAGGATGCGCGTGCACTTGGACGAGTCGTACTGCAGGTCAAGTACAACAGGATCTACGCCGAGTTACGTTGGCAGAGCAACAACGACCGCCACAGTCGCTATCTGGGCCACGTGGCCGCACGCAGCCGTACCGAAAACCTGGCTGCGGCCTGGCAGATCGCAAAGGCCCGCGGACTGGTCTCATCCGAGTGAAACCACACCTTACTGACGGCAAGGCCTCGTTTGCGGTCGGCTGACACCGACCACCCACGAGTTGTCCAGATAGCTCTGTTCCTGCGCTAAAGCGCGTACCGTTGCCCATCGCGGCATCACTGGCATTACGGCCCTAGAGCGCGTTGAGAAGTTCGCGTAGACCACGGGGTGAAGGCGCGGCGTCTCGAAAACTATTTGAGTGCTGTTCCGCGACAGTCACTCTGGCAGGGCGGGAACGTGATCCCATGGGTTCGGGAACGCGGGCGAACTCGGATGCCGGCGAGCCCGCCTGCCCGCGGCTGCGTGATCTATCGCGGATCTCAGGTGCCAGTTACCCGTTGCCGGCGGCGATGACCGCGGAGCGTCTTGGCAGCCAGATGGCCGCCAAGACGATCAACCCGATCACGGGCCCCGTCACGTCGCCGAGCCAGTGCATGTGGTGTTCCGGCGATAGCGCCATCACCACCATGGATGCCAGGTGGACGGTCTCGGCGACCAGGAAGATATCGATGGCGAGCCAGTAGCGCGACGGGTTGCGAGCGGACCAGAAGAGATACGCGCCGAGGACGATGTTGATCACCGCGAGCATGATCAGGTACTCGTTGCCGCCATGTCCCCACAGGACGCGTCGGCCAAGGAAACTGTCGTGAGCGATCACGCCGGTGGTGGCCAGCGGCGTTGTCAGGAAGAACACCACAACCAGCGCGCCGCCGATGCGCAACGTCGCGCGCAACAGGGCGGAATCTGCATGGACGTCGGGCGACTGATGGGTCATGGCTGTTTGCCTTTCTGCGTCTGCGGGGTCGGCAGTGGTTGCCAATCGCTGTGCAAATTTGGTAGAACGATCGGTATACCAGCGTAGCCACACACTCACCTTGGCGACAAGGCTTAGTTCGCCCCGCAGCAAGGGCACCCCGAATAGCTCCCCAGGAGGACACCTTGAACCGCATCATCTTGCTGGGAGCCACCGGCTACACCGGATCGCGCACCCTTGCCAACCTCGCCGCCGCGTCCGAAACCGAGATCGTTCTGGTGGGCCGTAGCGCCGAACGCCTGGGCCACCAGGCCCGCACTGTCGGCGTCGAGTGCCAGATTGTCGAGGCCGATACGGCCGTGCCGGGTGCACTCGACGGAGTTCTCAAATCCGGGGACGTCGTCCTCACCACCGTCGGCCCGTTTGTCGACCTCGGCCGCCAAGCCGCCCGCAGCGCGGCACGCGCGGGTGCGGTGTATCTGGATTCGACCGGCGAACCGCCGTTTGTCGACTGGATGTTCCGCACCGTCTCCGATGACGCAAAAGCCAGCGGCGCACTGCTCATCCCGGCTTTCGGTTACGACTACGTCCCCGGCAATGTCGCCGGCTGGCTGGCCGCGCGTGAGGGGGGCGAGCACGCCGCCGCCGTCGAGGTGGGCTATTTCCTGTGGCGCTACGTCGCCGGCGCGGCCAACCCGTACCGTCGGCCCTCGCAGCGCGAAATGATGTCCACAGCCACCACCCCCGGCACCCGCCAGTCGCTGGTGCAGGTCCTGGGTACACCGTCGTTCGCCTACCGCGCGAACACCGGCGACCCGTTCGGTCTCACGGTCGAACGCACGGGTGCCAATCTGCTGAAATTCGACATGGCGGGCCAAACGCACACCGCGATCACGATCGGAGGATCCGAACACTTCGGCCTGCCCGAGGTGCTGCCGCACCTGCGCCGCGTCGACGTCGGTCTCGGCTGGTTTGGCGCGGCCGCCACACCGATCCATTACGCGAGCCGATTCGGCGGTCCATTGACCACGAACCGCATTGTGCGCCGCATAACGGCAACACTGGCCCGGCATCTGCCCTACGCCGAGCAGCTGCCGACCCTGCCGACCCGCATCAGCGCCGCCGCCCGCACCCGCGACAGCGCCGGCAACATCCTGTCGGAACTGATCATCGATGCGCCCGGCCCCTACGAGCTGACTGCCGACCTGCTCGCCCGCGCAGCGCTGCACTTCGCCACCGGCACAGACCACCCCGCCGGTGTGCACGGCCCACTCGTCGCGCTAGGCCCCGACACACTCGTCGCCCTCGGCGAACAATGCGGGCTCGCGGTGCGACCGGACAAGCCCCGCCGATGACCCGAAAGATGGATGGCGCAGCGTGACCGAGAGTGTCCTTGTCGCGGTCCGCGGCCAGATCGGCTACGTCACGTTGAATCGCCCGACGAGTACACCGGGCTCGATTTCGCGATGCTGCGCGCCCTGGTCGCAGCGGCCAAACAAATCAACGAGGACCGCGATGTAAGGGCAGTCCTGCTACAGCCCGCCGGGCAGGCGTTCTGCACCGGCCTGGATTTCGCGGTGTTCCGCGACGAGTCCATGCTCAGCCAGCCGCGGGCGGCCGATAAATGGCTGGGACGGCGAACAAAGCTGTTCCGGGAAGCGGTCTGAGTCTGGCGCCGCCTGCCCGTGCCGGTCATCGCCGGCGTCGACGGATACTGTTACGGCGCCGGTTTCCAGCTCGCGTTGGCCGCCGACTTCCGCTACACCACACCGGATTGCGAATCCTCCATCATGGAGGGCAAATTCGGCCTCATCCCGGACATGACCGGTTCAGTGGCGCTGCGCGAGCTCGTCACATCTCGTTCGCCAACGAGTACCTGAAGGAGCACGTTCCACAATTGACGCGTAAACGGGGGGCCGATCCCACATGTTTGTCAAGGTATCGGTCGTTTGCAAGGCTCTACCTCATGAGTCGAGGCGTCCCAATCGTCGCCGCTGGAGTGCTCAACTACGGGCGGCGGTGGCACGAGCACAATACCCGGCGGCGCCAACTCATTCTCGATGCAGCATTAGCGCTTCTCGAGGAAGCGCCGGCGGGCGTCGAGCCCACGGTGCGCAACATCGCCCAGCGTGCGGGACTGGCTAAGTCGGTGGTGTATCGGCAGTTCGACGGGCGCGACGACTTGTTCGCGTGGATGCGTTCTTACATGACCGATCGGTTCGCCGACTCGCTCGACGCTCAACTCGACTTGTCCAAGGGGTCAGGCGCCGATGTGGTCACGCGCACCATCTCGGCCGTGGCAGATTTCATGGCCGCGCACCCTCGGTGGATCGACCTGGCCCGTAGGGGGCCGCGGCATGACGACCCCTCTGGCGTGGATGCACTGACCAGCGTCAAGCGTCGGATTGCCGGGCGCGCCAAAGAGTTGCTCGATGCGATTGCGGCATCGGTTCATATCGAACCCGAGGTCGTGGCGTCCATTCCCAATGCAGTCGTGTCGATGGTGGAGGGTGCGTTGAGCGAGCACCTCCAAGACCCGGATCCGCCGCGCACGCTGCCGCAGATAGTTTCGGATTTGTCCGCTTACACCTGGTACCTGATCGCCGGCGCGGCGCGCGGCGCCGGACTAGAAGTCGACCCGACCGCAGAAGTATCGACGATGCTGTCCCGCTTGGCAGATCAGGTGGCCAACCGTGATCACGCCACGTAGTGGGAACGGTCGGGTTCGCCCCGGTATCGGGAAAAATCTCCGTACACACCCAACTTCTTCCACAGCATCGCGGCGATCGGATTCAACATGCCGAGTTCGCCGGCGAGCGTTCGCGTGTCACGCAGGTAACCGGCGAGCAGGCGACGGCCGGTTGCACCGTTCCAGAAGGCTTCCCGGACGACCTGGCGCGGGATGTCGAATTGCTTCACCATGTTCGGGTGCGGCGCCATGATCTGAGTGACCACGTATCGCAACCATAACGGCGCCAGGATGGAGTAGAACCCCCGGCGCCACCGCGACAACCGCGGGTAGTACTGCCGGACGTACTCCATCGCGAACGAGATATGCCGCGCCTCCTCAGCAACGTGAATCTCCATGGTGCGCAAGACGACCGGCGGCAGATCTGCGTCCGACCGCAGCACCTGTTTCTGGTGATGATCAATGGGTTCTTCGCCCCCCAGAATCCCGAAGAACATCGCGACGGGAAGCATTCCGCCGATCAGCCCGATCAGTGGTGAGAGTCGGCGAAACCACGGCCGCATGCCGGGCACGTCGGCGCCGATGCGGTTGACCGCTTCTTGGAACATCTGGATGTGGTTGCACTCTTCGGTGATCTCGTGCAGGCAGTATCGAAACTCGGGTGAGTTATTGGGCAGCTTGGCCAGGTACTGCATCATTGCCCGGATCAACATCGTCTCGAAGGCCGCCCCGACCTTGACGGTGTTGGCGATCGACCACCTGCCGAGCTCGATCCGACGCTGCAGCGGCAACGACTGGTACCACGACGTCGCACCCAAGGAATCGCGTTGCGGATCGAGGACCCAACGCGGATCGTCGGGGTCGACCATCATCTCGGCCGAGTCCCACTCGATGTCAAGGTGGGGATCGAAGTGACGTCGCACCGATCCCTCCGACAGAATCTGCAATGTCTGCAGGTATTCCTCGCTCACCGGTTGCCTATCGAGAAGTTTCTCCCGTAGCACCTGCCGTCTCCATCCGCATGCGGTGAACTGGTGAACCCAATTTAATGGGACAGAGGGTCCCATTGCAAGGGTCCGCGCCCGGACTCAAGCGGTCGTGAGGGTCGAGGAGTGTCTGACTGTGCCCGCAGACCATGGTGGGCGTGATGGCGTGTCCGCACGGGCGGTGCTCGAGAACGAGTGGGGGCCTTCCTGGCCGGCGTTCATTCACCTCATGGGCTGATCGGTCATTGTGGTTAGGTTGTCGCCTGCTTGCCGGGGGCCTGGCGCCGGGCGGCGGCCGGTCGCGTGTGCTGTGCGACGAGGTCGGCGAGCAGTGCCCCGGTGCGCTGTAGTGGGACATCCGATTTGGTGGCCAGTGACATGATTACCGCGCCTTCGATCGCCGCGATGGTGGTGGTGGCCAGTTGCGCAGCGGTTTCGGCGGGGACGTTGGCCGCTTCGAGCCGGGTCGCCAGCAGGCATTCCCAGTCGGTGAACTGCTCGCCGGCGATATCGGCGGCGGCGGGGGCTTCGGCGCGGCCCAGGGCTGCGGCGACGATCGGGCACCCGGCGTCGAAGTCGCTGCCGGTCAGGATGTCCTTCCACAAGGCGACGAATGCCTCGACCGCCGAGACGGGGTCAGCCTCGGTGGCGAAGCCGCGGATCACCTCCGAGATCGCCTGACCCGCGGATTTGGCGGCGGCGGCGATCAGTTCCGCTTTCCCGCCAGGAAAATTGAGATAGACCGAGCGGCGGGCGATCCCGCTGTGCTTGAGCAGTTCGGCGATCCCAGTGCCGGCCACGCCGTTGCGCTGCAGCAACGCGATGGCACTGGCGATGAGCCGGTCGCGTGCCGCCATTGCCCTCACCTTTCCTCACGACCGGATTGATTGCAGTATACCGAGTAGTCTACTACCCTTCCGGGCAAGTAGACCAGACGGTATAGTCGAGGTTTCGCCGGGAGGTTTTCGCGGAGAAAGGTTAGGCCATGTCGACTTCGGGATGGGACGCGATCGTGGTCGGTTCCGGTTTGGGCGGGCTGTCGGCCGCCGCGCACCTGGCCGCCACCGGGCAGCGCACCCTGGTGCTGGAACGCTACGAGGTGATCGGCGGCAGCTCGCATGTGTTTCGGCGGCGCGGACGTTGGGAGGCCGACTGCGGAGTGCACTACATCGGTGACTGCGGTCCCGGCGGGCAGCTGCCGACGCTGTTTCACGGGCTGGGTCTCGATGACCGGATCCAGTGGCTGCCTCTGGATACGGGCGGTTTCGACACCATCGTCGGCCCGGATCTGCAGCTGCGGGTGCCGGCCGGTTGGGACGCCTACCTGGAGAACCTGCTGGCTACCTTCCCCGGCGAGGAGCGCGCCTTGCGCCGGTTCGTGGCGATCATGCGCCGCCTCGGGCACGGCATCGACCGCTCCGTGACGCCGTCATCGCGCGCGGCGATGCTGCGTTACGTACGAGCCTGCGGCCCGGCCGCCTCCTGGCTGGCGACGCCCTACATCGCCGTGCTGGCCGCCTGCGGGCTCAAGCCGCGCACGATCATGGCGCTGTCGGTGCAATGCGGGGCGCTAGCCGGGATCCCGCAAACCATGAGCACTATGGCGATGGCCGGCTTTTTTCAGAACTTCGTCGGCGACGGCGCCTACTACCCCCGAGGCGGGGGACAGATGTTGTCGGCGGCCTTCGCCGACGTCGTGCAAACCCACGGCGGGGCCGTCCGCACCGATGCCGAGGTGGACCGGATCCTCGTCGAAGCGGGCCGGGTCACCGGGGTGCGGCTCGCCGGCGGTGAGGAGATCCGCAGCCCGGTCGTGGTCAGCGACGCCGACATCATCCGCACCTACCGCGATCTGGTCGGCTATGAGCACCTGCCGTGGTCGCTGGCCACGCGGGCCAAGCGCTGGAAGATGTCGTGGCCGTTGATCAACGCGGTCTTCGGCGTCGAGATCGACGTCACCGACACCCCGAACTCCAACTTCTACGCCATCCCGAGCTGGGACGACACCACCTCACTGCTGCGAATGCACCGCATGACCTCCCAACTGCTGTTCGGCGCGGATCGCCGCGACCCCGTCGACTGGGCCAGCGACTTCGCGCGCCGCCAAGTCGGGTTCGTGCAATGCTCCACCCGCCGCGACCCGCACAACACGCGCAGCGCGCCGCCGGGCAACGCCACCATCGAGGTGCAGACCATCGCGCCCTCGAATCTTCGACTGTGGGGCGCCGACGGTATCGATGGCGGCGGCATAGCCGGCGGCGACTACCGTCGCCGCGACAGCTACCGCGAGGTCAAACAGATCGTCACCGACGGGCTGCTGCAACGCATCGAGCAGGTGTATCCGGGTGCGGCCGGCAAGGTGGTGTGGAGCGAGTTGGGAACCCCGGCCACCCAGGAGCGGTTCACCCACACCAGCGGCGGTAACGCGTTCGGGCTGGCTTGCCGGCCGTCCCAATACGGCCCGCTGCGCCCGGGCACCACGACCCCTATCGCGGGGTTGTTCCTGGCCGGTACCAGCACCGCGTGGGGGCCCGGCACCGAAGGCGCCATGCTGTCGGGATTGCATGCCGCCAGCGCGATCACCGGCCGCGATCTGCAATCCGAGATCCTGGCCGGGACGGTGCTGACGGACCGGGCACGACTGACCGACTGGCCCGCCGACTTCGACCCGCTGACCGCCTCCCGCGGCCTCGGCCGCAAGCAAACGGCCACCGACCAAGCCATGACCGTGCAGGAGCGACACGCATGAGCAAGGTAACCGACCTGGCGTTGAATACGCTGGCCGTCGAACAACACGGCCGCGTGGTCACCGCACACTATGCCAGCCCGCCACTGAATTTCGCCACGATCGCCTTCATCCGCGACCTGGACACGTTGACCGCCGCGGTCGACCGCGATGCCTCGGTCGGCGCGGTGGTGCTCACCGGCGGCGTCGAGGGCCGGTTTTTGACCCACGCCGATCCAGCAGAAATTGGCGGCATCTCCGCCATTGCGGTGCCACCGCCACCGCAAGTCGTGCTGCGGGCGCTGTGGCGGGCCACCCGTACCGCGCTGCGGATCCCCGGCGCGTTGCGGCTGCTCGAGTCCGCCGGTGGTCCGACCACCCAGGCGGTGGCCTGGGGCTACCGGTGGCGGCGCACCATTTTGCGGATGAACCGATCCGCCGCGGTGTATATCGCCGCGATCAACGGCCCGACCACCGGCGGCGGGCACGAGATCGCACTCGCGTGCGATCTGCGGTTCGTCTCCGACGCCCCGAACATCCGGCTGGGACAGATCGAAACTGGCCGGGCTGATCCCCGGCGGCGGCGGTACCCAGCGGCTGCCGAAACTGATCGGCACCGCCAAAGCCCTCGAGCACATGCTCGAGGCGCGCCGCTGACCGCGGGGCAGGCCCTCGGTGTCGGCCTGGTCAACGCGATCGTGCCCGACGCCGACCTGGTCACCCACGCCCAAGACACCGGTGCGCGGCTGGCCCGCCGCGCACCCGTGGCGATCCGGGCCATCAAGCGGTTGACCTACTTCACCAACAGCCGTCCCCTGCCCACCGGCCTCGACAACGAACTCGCGGCTTTCCTCACCGCCGGACTCCAGCCGGCGATGAAAACCGTCCAACAAGCCTTCGCCAGCGACCTGGCAACACTGCAGGATTCGCCGTTGTCGTCGGGCGCACCCCAGTGGGTCGCCGGCACCCGGGTCAACCAGACAGGAGATACCCAATGACACGAGCCGCCGAGGCGCGGGCCCGCCGCAAGTTCCGCGTCGAGCGCTGGGTTGGACACTATCTGGCCAACCCCATCGTGTTGGCGCTCAACCGGATCGGGGTCAACACCACGCTGGCCACCGAGCTGCAGACGATCGGCCGCAAGACGGGCAAACCGCGGCGTGTCCCGGTCGCCGCCCGTTTCGACGACACCGGCGCCTGGGTGATCTCCCAGCACGGAACCCGATCCGGGTGGGCCGCCAACATCACCGCCAACCCGCGGGTCCGGATACGCCAGCGCGACCAGTGGCGCGACGGCATCGCAACATTCGAACCCGACGACGACGTCACAGCACGCGCACGCACCTTCGCCTCCCATCCCGCATTGGCCGGGTTGGCCGCGGCGACCTTCCGCGCGCTGCAAAGCGCGCCGGTCTCGGTCCGCATCGCCTTCACCGACCACGCCTCCTGACCGGCGCGGCCAACCATAAGGAATACGAGATGCGTTCTGCCTGGGTGTATTTGGTAGCAGCCGGTACGTTGGGTATCACGGGAGTGTTTATCGCCCACCTGCGGCTCAGCGACATCCCCGACCCGGCGGTCGGTCATTCGCCCCGCCCGCCGGTGATCGGCCCGCTCAACGACAAGGCCGTCGAGTACCAGCTGGACGGCTCGGCGGGGACCGCGGTGGTCGTGTCGTATCTCGCCGTCGACGGCACCGTGCGGGAGGTGTCGACCACCCTGCCCTGGCAGACCACCCTGCACACCCGCCACCTCACCGTCCCGACCGGGTTGATGGCGCAAACAGAGAACACACCGCTGTCGTGCCGCATCAGCATCGACGGCCGGGTCCTCGATGAATCGCGGTCGGGCTCGTCGGCGGTGGCGTGCAAAGTGGTGGTCTCATGAGCGTGCTGGAAAAGCGGCGCGCACACCGAGCCGATACCGCGACGCCGCCCCGCCGCCCTGTCCTGGCCCGGCTGCTGTACACCTTTGGCCTGCCCATCATCGTGGCGTGGCTGGGCGCGGCCGGAGCGCTCAATCTCGCCGTCCCGCAACTGGAGACGGTCATCAAAGAGCACGCGCGGTCCTTTCTGCCCGATGATGCCGCCTCGGTGCAGGCCATCGCCAAGATGGGGGACTACTTCGGCGGGGTGGGAACCAACAACTTCGTCTACCTGCTGCTGGAAGGTGATGAGCCGCTCGGCCCGCAAGCTCACCGGTATTACTCGGCGCTGCTGGATCGGATCAATGCCGACACCACCCACGTCAACTCGTCGATGGACCTGTGGTCTGATCCGCAGTTCGCCCCGGCCAACGAAAGCGCCGACGGCAAAACCGCCTACGTGCTGATCAACCTGGCCGGCAACATGGGCACCGCCCTGGCGATGCAGTCCACCCAGGCCATGCGCGACATCATCGCCGAAAACCCACCACCACACGGGCTCACCGCGCACCTGACCGGACCGTCAGCGGTCGTCAACGACGAACTCGTCGCGATCAACGACTCGATCCTGCTGTTGCTGATCGCCTGCGGAGGGCTCGTCGGCGCCATCTTGTTCTGGGTGTACCGCTCACCGATCACGGTGGCGATGCCGATGCTGGTCGCCGGCGCCGGACTCGGCGTCGGACGACCACTCGTCGCGCTGCTCGGCAGCCACCACCTCATCGGGGTGTCCATCTTCGCCTCGGCCCTGATGGCGGTGATCGTCTTAGGCGCCGGAATCGACTACGGCATCTTCCTGCTAGGTCGATACCAAGAAGCCCGCCGCGCCGGCGAGGACCCGACCAGCGCCTACTACACGGCGCTGAGCGGGACCCAGCACATCATCACCGCATCCGGGCTGACCATCGCCGGAGCGACCGCGTGCATGACGTTCACCCGGCTGGCCATCTTCAGCACCTCCGGGCTGCCTTGCACCATCGCGATCGTCGTCACCCTGGCCGCAGCCTTGACGTTAGGGCCGGCCACGCTAGCGGTGGGCAGCCGGTTCGGGTGCTTCGAACCCCGCGAGGACAAATCGCTGCGCCGCTGGCGACGTATCGCCACCTGCGTGGTGCGCTGGCCCGGCCCGGTCCTGGTGGGTTCGCTAGCGGTGCTCAGCCTCGCGCTGCTGGTGCTGCCGACATTTCACCCCAGCTACAACGAACGCATCGCCCAGCCCGGCGACTCCCCGGCCAACCGGGGTTTTGCCGCCGCCGACCGGCACCTGCCGCCCAACATCATGTCGCCGAGCGTGTTCCTGATCGAATCCGACCACGACCTGCGCAACCCCGCGGACATGATCGTGCTGGCCAAACTGACCAACGCGGTGCTGGCGATCCCCGGAATCTCCAACGTGCAAGGCATCACCCGCCCCTTGGGCGCTCCACTACAACAGGGCACGCTGACCTCGCAGGCCGGCTATATCGGCCAACGTCTGACCCAGATGACCGATCTTCTCGACCAGCGCATCGATGACCTAGCTGCTCTCAACGGGCGAATAGGCCAGCTGGAGTTGACCATCCGCGGACTCGAACACGCACTCGGCGCGGGCAGCAGCGGAATAGCCCAAATCGACAGCACCGCAACCGAACTCCAACAGGAACTGGCCGCAGTCGTGACCAAGTTGGATTCGATGCGCGAGGCGGCCGAACCCGCCCGCGCGTTCATCGATTCGATTCCCAACTGCCAGCAAAACCAACCCTGCCAAGCAGCACTGACGGGGTTCTCCCTCGTCAACGACCTGCATCGCTTCGACGGCTTGACCAGCGGGCTGGTCAACGGAACACACTCGCTCGCCCGCACGCTGCCCGAACTCGCCCCCCAGCTCACCAACCTCAAGGACTTCGTCGCGCAGGTCAAAGCAGTGACCGCCCCGCTGCGCAACACCCTGCAGATGCTGGCTCCGCAGATCTCCGAAATCACCCAATTCACCAGCGAACTCAGCAAAAGCTTCGCCGCCGGCGACCCCAACGCGTCGTTCTTCCTGCCGAGCCAAGCCTTCGACAACCCGCTGTTCCAATCCGCGCTGCCGTACTTCTTTTCCACCGACGGCACGATGACCCGGATGATCGTCACCCCCCAGATGGAAGGATTCAGCCGCGAGGCCATGGACGTCAGCGCCAACGTCATCCCGACCGCACTGCAGGCCATCAAAAACACCTCCCTGGCTGGCAGCACCGTCAGTCTCGGCGGACCCGGCGGTACCCTGCTCAACATCGAGGCCTTCGCCCGCGAAGACTTCATCACCAGCGCGGTGGCCGCGGCCGCCTTCGTGTTCTGCGTAATCCTGATCCTGCTGCGCAGCCTGGTCGCCGCGATCACCGTGATCGGCACCGTGGCACTGTCCTACCTGTCCGCGCTCGGGCTGACCGTCTTCGTGTGGCAAGACATCATCGGCAACCCCCTACACTGGTCAGTCGCCCCGGTTGCCTTCGTGTTCCTCGTCGCCGTCGGCGCCGACTACAACATGCTGCTGGTGGCCAGGTTCAAAGAAGAACTACCCGCCGGGATCAAAACCGGCATCATCCGCGCCATGGTCAACACCGGCGGCGTGGTCACCACCGCCGGCCTGGTGTTCGGATTCACCATGTTCGCCATGCTCGCCGCCTACGCCCACAACATCGCCCAAATCGGCACCGCCGTGGGCCTCGGACTACTGCTCGACACACTCATCGTCCGCTCCCTGGTCATCCCCGCCACCGCCACACTGGCCGGCCGCTGGTTCTGGTGGCCAATCAACGTTCACAACCGACCCCGACGAAGCCCGCCGGCGCCCGAAGCCGCGCCCGTAGCCTCCGGGTAGCACATGCTCCAGGCGGCCCCATCACCTCGGCAATGCTGAAAGCCGCTGCTGCACGAACCCCCAGGATCAGGGGCCTACCCCCGGCAGGTTCGCCGTTTTCGCCGACGCGGGGGTTTGGGTCAAGCGGGGTGGGCGCCGGGAAGTGCACCACAAAGTGCGAGCCTGTCCCGACCGCAGTCCAGTTTCGCTCGTTGAGAGCTACATGTGCGGGCCGAGCTTCTCGACGGTTTGTGCGGTGTAGGTGGTTTTGGCGTTGCCGCCCGGGGTGGTTTCGATTTTCATGATGGCCCCGATGCGGATGCGATCACCGACGGCAAGGCCGCGGGTTTGGCCGGGGTCGACGCGGCCGAGTTTGACGGTGACGGTGTCGCCGTCGTCTTGCTGAACCAGCCAGGAACTCACCGCGCTGACAGTCAGGTATTCACCGACGATAGCCACGGCTTGCTCGTCGAGGTTGGCATGTTCGACCACGTCGGCCATGTAGGCCGCCGACGTGGCGGTGACCCGGACGCGTCGGGTAGTGCGGGAGGGTTGCTGCCAGTCGATATCGATGTCAAACCCCGCACGGTCCAGAGTCTTTGCCAGGTCCCGCACGGCCGAGGCGGTGCGCGGGCCCATGGCACCGAGCTGGTGCACGAACGCTGATTCATCGGGGCTGGGGCCGATATCGTTGCCGGCGGCGAACACATCGATGGCCGCGCCAACGGCGGTGTCGAGCATCTGGTCCTCGGATTCGAGTTCGGCGAACA
>PPEA01000212.1 GCA_002967005.1 Mycobacterium talmoniae | reverse complement strand
CGGGCGGGGCCACGCCGCCGCCGCGGTCGTTCGCGTTCGACCCGCCACCCGGCGATCCTTCGATTCCTGTGCGGAGGATGCGGGGCCTTGCGCGGCCCGGTCAAGCAGTTCATCGGCCGCGCGGGCGATCTCGGATTCGGTCGCCTGATCCTGCCCGCGTTGGGCCAGCACGGTGCGCGCGTGCTGCCATACCGATTCGCCGAACGGCGCCGGGCGGGTGCGCAAATGCGTCCAGGTCACGGCCAGCCAGCCCTCGTCGTGATGGTTGCGCACCCAGATCCGCGACACGTCGTAGGGGTCGTAGCGCACTTCCCACCGGCCCTTCTTGGATTCCACCCCCGAGTGCTGGCGGCGGTAGGGGTTGAGTGCCTTGGCGTCGTAGGTGCGGTTGTTGACCCGAATCCCGTAGGAATTGATGCGCCGCCAGCACGACGGCAGCAACTCGATGTAATCGTCGGCCGACAGCGGGACCGGAACATAGCCGGTGACTTCAACCAATGCGGCGTACTTCTCGTTCGGCGTCAGCGCCTTGCCCGGCGTGACGGGGTCACGCAGCCCGTCGTGGGGCCGGTTCTGCCACACCGCGACGATCCACTCGTCCAGCAGTGCCTGCAGCTCCACGATCGACCACACCGCATCCTGTTCGGCGTTCTTGCCGCGCCGCTCGACGCTGGAGCCGACATATCCGGCGACATGCTGGGCGAACAAGGTGGCCACCGACTGCAGCGTCCGCTCGATCTTGGGTTTGTCGGTCGGCGTATCCGGATGGGCGGGCTGCAGGTTGATCCCCAGCGTGCAACACGCTTGCCGAAACGTTTGCGACAGATATGCCTTCCCGTGGTCGCACACGACGGTCTCCGGGGCGATCACCGGCCGGGCGGCCGCATCAGCCAACCGCTGATCCACGCCGGTCAAACAGCGATGCGGCAGCACCGATCGCGACATTCGCAGCGCATCCGACCACCCCGGCCGCATCGACTCCGGCGTCACGCCCGGGCCAGCAGCAGCGCCGCGTCGACCCCTTTGGTCGTGGGCCGCAACACCGCGGCCGGAATCGAGCGGGTCGCGTCGTCAACCATGCCGGTCAGCTCGACCCGGTCCACCGTGCCGTCATCGAGGACCACCCGCACATCCAGTGGAGTCGAATCAATCTCGACCATCTCACCGGGCCGTGCCACCGTCAGCACACCGAACGGGCCATCTGGCTGTTTGGCCAGCGAACGGCGGGTGCGTGCCGAGCCGAACGTGTGCCGGCCCGCCGACAACCTCTTCACCAGGCGATAGAAAGTGCGCTGCGAGGGCAGCGCCGGAGCGTCCTGCGCGCCGTATTGAGCCACCAACGATTTTGTCACTCGCCGCTGCAAGCGACTCACCGTCCCGGTCGACAGGTCGGTCTCCTCATCGATGGCTTGCCGCAGCGCGGCCACCAGCCGCTCGTCAACCCGGCCAAACACCGGCCGGCGGGGAATGTGACGACGATCGACAACGCCCAACAGGCCGTCTCGTTCGTAGGCATAGCGTTGCCGCTGCAACGTGTTCAAGCTGATCTCGTGGCCGGCCGACTGCAGCTCGGCGAGCTTCGCCAGCTCGCGCTGCCGCAGCGAACACGACGTCGGATCGAACTCGGGTCGCGGCCGCCTCCCTGCCTCGGCGTCAACCCGTCGACCCGTCAACACCTCGATCAAGTGCCGCTCCCACCAGCGGGCACGCTCAGCTGCAGCCTCCGGCACACCGGCCAAGGCTTCCTCAGAGCACAGCGCGGGCCGCGACCCCGACACCAACTCCAACGTCGGGTCACCCAGCAGCCGAGACAGGGGTACCACCGACTGCCCGCCGACCGCATCAGTCAGCCTGGCCGCGCCACCGGAAAGTGTGGCAATCGTGAACACTCCATCGGATAAACGGATTTCATCGCCTTCACGGATGACGCCTGAACGCATACCCGTCATCGCGACAAAGCGGGGCCGACGATCGAATCCTCGGCCAAGACGGCCCCGCAAAGGTCCACGCCCAGCTGTCCATGCCACAACAGGTGGAACAGCACCGGCAGCACCATGATCGCTTCGCCGACCGATCTCACACCGGCCATCAGTGGCCGCGCCGAGTCGAAGGCCGCTTGCAACGCCGCGGCGACCGCCGGGCGGTAAACCCGTGGATGTCGATACCCGGACAGCCACCTCAGGTTCGCCGTCACCACCGGATCTGCCTCGCCGACACGCCGATAGGTCCATCCGAGCGAACGGCACGCCTGATCCGATCGATCGAATAACTCAGCATCAGCTTCCGATATTCGGTTATCGCTGCGCACGTCGAGAACCCTCGCGGATCCGTCGGACAAACGTACGAAGTAGTCTGGCACGTGGTGCCTGCCATCACCCCAATGCAGTCGGAACGCTGCGAAGCAACGCCAATGACCGCGGGATCGGCATCCAGCGCCATCAAATGGTCGCGCTCCACCCATGACTCATAGCCGATGTGCTCACGAGTCTTCGAAAACCACCACAGCCCTGGATAATTGCTCTGTCCACGAAACGACGGGAATCCGCGGATAGGTGAGCAGTCCAAATCAAAGGCCACCGCGGCGCACTCGGCTAGCGGCAAGCGCGAGTAACCTCCGGTGGAGTTGAGTTCAAGCTCAACACCACCGTTGACCCGGGGCCACAGCGCTGCCGGCGACGTGCGCACCAAACAACGGTACCGGCCGTGCCTCAAATAGATTGACAAAGACACGCCGATACCCCAGATGCGGCGGCAATACCCAACGTCGGATGTCAACGGACAGGTGGCGCCGATGCCCTTTTTCATCAGCGAATCAGCGGTGTGCCAAACCGTCCTAATCGCGAAAGGCGCGACGCCGGGACGCCGTCGACGACGGGGACTGTCTTGTCGTAGACGTTGAAGTTCGCGCCGTGTTCCCTTCAACTGCCGCCGCGACACGATGAGGAGCACTCCGAGTGCGATGATGCCGGCGAGTTCGGCGATCGCGACTGCAATCAAGATGTACGTGTTCACGTGTCTATCGCGGCCGCCGCGGGCGTTATCACGGACTGATTATGACGGATGGGCTGTGTGGGTAGGACCCAAGGATTTTCATCCAACGTGTGGTGCGCCAGCCGAGCGAATCGTCACTGTGACGTATCGGGCATCGCACTGGGCCGGTGCTGGGGCAGATGATTGCTCGAATTGGTGATTGTGAGGCCGCCCGACGGGGTAGTCGTCGTACATTGGCGTCCAGATTGGGGTCTGGACACTAGTGACGGGAGGACACGATGAGGATGTTCGTTTTCCGCATAACGTGCGCCATGGCGATGGCATTAGCGCCCATGGCGTACGTGACAGCGGTGTCACCTGGCCTGAGTTCGGCTCAACCACCTGATTGTGGTCCGGGCAGCTGGTGGAATCCGGCAGGCAACACGTGCCAGCCCACAGCACCTCCTGATTGCGGTCCGGGCAACTGGTGGAATCCGGCTGTCAATGCATGCCAGCCAGTAGTGCCGCCGCCACAGTAGCGACGGCAAAAACGTCAATGGCGGTGTCGCGCAACGTTTCCACGCGACACCGCCTATACACCACAAATCGTCACTGTGACGTATTGACCGATGCCGGCAGGGGGGAAGGGTGGGGTCAGAAGCGTTCGATGGTGCGGCGTGTGTACCTGCGGATGTATCCGAGTCGACGACGCACCGAGACGGGATCCTTCGTCCCGCGGTCGGCGGCCGCGGCGCTTGTTGGGCTTGCACATTGCGCAGCCGCGCCAGGAGCGTGACGGGTGATGGTTGGGCATCGGATTGCTCCCTGACTCCGTACATATCACGAAGAGAGTGACTGTACGCGCACGTGGCAACGGCGTCCACCGCCTAGGCTGATTACCGATAAGCCACACTATGTCAAGTAAAATACGTCGTTTTCATCTGATGAATCATGTGGCACCCGAAGCACCCTCGCCTGCCACATCGGATCGATATGGCCAAAGCGGGTGCATCTGGTTTTGGATGACTCCGGGCGCCGCGCCACGCTGTACGTCGTCGAGGCGCGGCCGGTGACCCGCGACCGGCATCCGGAGCGCCATGCTATCCGGGCACGATGATGAGCTTGCCTCGCTTGGCTGTTCCGTGTTGTTCTAGGCTCGTCAGTGCTGGGATTGCTTCCGACAGGGGCACCACTTGTGCGATGGGCGGTCTGAGATGACCGTCGCCAGCAGCTTGCGCGATCGCTTCGAGGTCGGCCGTCGACGGTTGGCCTATGACGACGCGGAACGGACCGGGCAAGGCGCTTCTGGCCATGTTGGCCGGACTGGGTTTCACAGTGATGATGCGGCCTTTCCGAGCCAGTATTTTTCGGGCGGTTTTGACCGGTAGCGTGCCGGAGGCATCTAGGACGATGTCGAATTTCTGCTGAAGGGTGGCGGGGTCGAAGTCGAAATCAACGATGGGATCGATTCCGAGTGCGCGAGCCTCACTGGCTGAACCGGGACGGCAACTGCCGGCCACAGTTGCGCCGTGGGCAGAGGCCAGTTGAACCGCGGACCGTCCGACTCCCCCGAGGCTGGCGTGCACGAACACTGAGGCTCCTCGGCGGAGATTGCCCTTGTTGAACAGGGCTTGATAGGCGGTTATGCCGACGATGGGGATCGCAGCTGCTGCTTCGAATGACAACCCCGCGGGCTTCTTGACGACGTCATCCTCGCGGGCCACAACCACGTCGGCGAAGGCGCCCGATTCCTTGATCGACACCCCGCCGAGAACGTCGTCGCCGATTCGCACTCGTGTGACCTTGTTACCGACAGCCTCGACGGTGCCGGCGAAGTCGTAGCCCATCCTCGCGGAAAGTTCTGTCCGGTCAGTGCTTTCATCCGACCATTGCGGATGCCGAAGTCCATCGGGTTGGCGGACGCCGCCCGCATCCGAACGCGGACATCCTGCGGTCCGATTTCTTTAGGCTGAAATTCTGCGAGCCGCATGACTTCGGGTCCGCCGTATTGGTGGTATTGGATTCGCTTCGTTGTGGACACGAGAGGCTCCGATCAAAGGTGTTGAGTGTCAACGGTTCAGGGGTAGTGAAAGAACGGATTCGAGGAATGCCAGGGTCTTCTGGTGCAATGGTGCTGCGTTGAAGTGCGGTGAGCCGTGGTCGCCGCCGGCGATCTGGACCAGCTCGGCCGAGGCACCTGCCGCGGTGAGTGCACGATGAAGCCGCCGACTTTGCTCGATGCCGACACGGCGGTCGTGGTCGCCGTGAACAATCAAGAAGGGCGGGGCGTCGTGATTTGCGAGGTGGCACAGGTTTGCCCGTTGCACAATATCTGGCCAGCTTCGAGGCTCGATGCCACCAAGATGATGGCTCCACGGCGTCGGCGTGCGAAGTCACGTCCGAATCGATGTGCCGTCTCCAGCGGCACCGCGCCATCAAGCCGAAGGACCGCGAGCTCCTCGGACAGCGAATTGTTCACCAACGGCCCGGTTGTCGACATCGCGGCATTCACCACGACGATGCCGATGTCGAGATGAGCTACCCGACGGTGCAGTTCTGCAACGGCTCCATCGGCGAGCAAGTCCAGCGCGAGCACGATGGTGTGGGTGTCGTATGCGTCGGACAGCTCCCCGGCCAGGCGCTGAAGTCTGTCTATCCGGCGTGCCACCAGTACGACGTTCAGGCCAACACTACTGAGGTGACGCGCGAATTCCTCTCCAATGCCCGAAGACGCCCCCGTAGCGATCGCGTACTCGCCATACGTCGCGGCAAGATTCGTCACCTCACACACTCCCCTTTGCACTTGAGATATCCGGTCTATGACACCAAGTGACATCACTCTACCACGCGATGGCACGTGGTGTCATCATCGTCTGGACGTCTAAAATGTGGCGATGAGTCGGTGGGAGCCCAATGCGGCATCGCGTTTGGCGGTTGCCGCCGTGGAATTGTTCGCCGAGAGAGGATACGACAACGTCACGGTCATAGAGATCGCTGAGCGTGCAGGTTTGACGAAGCGAACCTTCTTTCGTCACTTCGCCGACAAACGCGAGATTCTGTTTCACGGCCAGGACTCTTACCGTGACGGGCTCGACACGGTGGTCGCCAACGCACCTGCCGCTGCCACTCCGATGGAAACGATCGGCGCAGTGCTCGCCGCGCTCGCCGCCGGTTTCACCGACGACCGTCGCGACCTTCTCGCCAAACGCCAGAAGGTCATCGCCAGTACCCCAGAACTCAAAGAGCGCGACCTTCTCAAGAATGCCGCCCTCATCGCGGCGATGACGGAGGCCTTGGTCAAACGTGGAGTGGACCCGTCGATCGCGAGTCTTGCCGCCCACGTCGGCGCTCTCGCATTCAGCAATGCTCTGCAACACTGGCTGGAATCTGGAAATCGCAAATCCATGGCCACGCTTGCCGAAGAAGCGTTGTCCCAGGCGGGCGCCGCCATCAAGGCACTGAACTGACACTTCTGTTGCGGGATGTCGGGCCAGGCGCCCGGTCACGGGCATTCGTCACCGCGACGATTTGCCCCGGTGCGCTCCCGGATGACTCAGGCCGGACGGTAGATGTGCGCTCGGTGTTCGACACGGCCGATGAGGAGGGTGTGGTCGTCGTCGAGGATGCGGAACGTGACGCGATAGTCGCCTCGGCGCGCCACCCGCCAGCCGGCCAGCTCGTGACGCAGCGGCTTCGACAGCCGGGACGGGTCCGTGGGCAGCGTTGCGGTGATGAACTCGGCGATCGCGGCAGCCACTTTATGCGGAAGCCGATCGAGCGCCCGGACCGCACTGGGCGCCAGTCGGACCGCCCATGGCCGGTCGTCGCTCACGATAGGCCGTAGCGTTTGCGCAGATCCTCACCGGTGATGCTGTTGCCGGCGGCGTAGTCGGCGTCCGCCTGGTTGAGCTCCTCGATGAGACCCGGGGTACGCAGTGCATGCAGGGTTTCGTTGAGCGAGTCGAGGTCGTCGGCGGACATCAAGACCGCGGCGGCACGGCCGTGGCGGGTAATGCGGATGATCTCGTGCGTGCTGTCGGCCTCGTCGACCAGTGCCGAAAGCTTGTCCTTGGCTTCACTGAGCGGTACCGTCTTCATGATTCGATACTAGCCGAACTCCTAGCCCATAACTAGCCTGGCTTTTAGCTGATAGGCTTTCTTGTTTTGTGCCAAGTCAAGCTCGCCGCTTTGGGCTGCCGTCAAGGGTTTTTGTTACCGCAGCGGTACTACGTATTGCACTGCCGCCCGAGCCGGCTATCCGAATGCGCATCAGCGGCGCATCCAACAGCGTGCTAGTCATCCCAGCGACAGTCACTGAACTCGGGGTCGCTATCGGATCTGCACCGCGATCGGCAGGTGGGCGAACCCGCGGACGTTGCTCGAATGGGCGCGGACCGAGTTAGCTTCGTCTACTTCATAGCCGCAGATGCGTTTGAACATCGCGTCGAGTGCGATCCTGGCCTCCATGCGGGCCAAGTTGGCGCCGAAGCAGAAGTGCACGCCGCTGCCGAAGCTCAGCAGCTTTCCGCCGATGTCTCGGCCGATGATGAAGTCGTCGGGCCTGTCGAAAGCCCGCTCGTCACGATGGGCCGAGCCCGGCAGGAGCAGCAGGACCTCCCCGTCCGGGATCACGGTGTCGTACAACGCTAGTTCGCCCTGTACGGTGCGAGCCAGGATTTGAGTCGATGTGTCGTAGCGCAGCGTCTCCTCAATCCACAGCGGTATCCCGCTGGCGTCGGCATAGAGCGGCGAGATCTGGTCGGGGTTCCGATGTCCCCAGAAAACCGCGTTTGCAAGCAGTTTCGTGGTCGTCTCGTTACCCGCGATCATCATCAGGAACAGGAACCCACGCACCTCGTCGTCGGTCATGCGGTCACCGTCGGCATCGGCCTCCAACAGCATCGATGTCAGATCACCGGTAGGCCGTCTGCGCCGCTCGGCCACCAGCGCCTGGAAATAAGCGATCAAATTGATGGAAGCGTCGACGGCCCCCTTCGGCACATCGGTCACGCCGGCGTCGCGGTGCATCGCGGCATCGGTCCAGGCGCGCAGCTGGACACGGTCGGCCTCCGGGATGCCCATCAGCTCGGAGATCACGTCCATCGGCAGCTTGCCCGCGAAGTCATCGACGTAGTCGACGGTTTCACCCGAGGCCGCCTTCTCCACCATGGCGTCGAGATGCTTGATTGCGATCTTGGTGATCCTCGGTTCGAGGTCGCGGCCGCGCCTGGGCGTGAAGCCCTTCACTACCAGGGCCCGTAATCGCCGGTGGTCAGGATCGTCCATCGCCATGAAGCTCATGGTTTTCGCGGCGTGCGGGCCGCGCAATGCCGGATCGGGTGAGACGCCGAACTTGTTCGATAGCGCCACGCTGTTGCGGAACCCCATCAGCACATCCTCATGCCGCGAGAGGGCCCAGAAGCCGAGCGCGGCGTTGCGGTACAGCGGAGCCTCGTCGCGCAACCGCTTGTAATACGGATACGGATCGTCGTGGAAGTCGTAGTCGTACGGGTCCAGAACGACGTCGGACAAGGCGTGGTTCATAGCGTTCCCCCACCTTCCGCGACGGTGCAGTAATCGCCGTGTTCAAGGTCCTCGAGCAGCGTGTAGTGGCTCGGGTTCCAGCCGAGCAGCTCGCGGGTGCGTGCACTGGAGACCGGGACGTCTGCGGCGAACACCGAACTCAGCGCCGGGCTGCCAAAATGGGCCGGGGCTTCGTCCAACCCGACCGACACGACGGGCAGATCGAGCGCTTGACCGATCTTCTCGGCGATATTGCGGAGCGGCACGCCGCTTTCCGCCGCTCCGTGCAGCGCGGTACCGGCGGGTGCCTCCTCCAGCGCAAGGCGAAACAGGGTGGCCGCGTCGAGACGGTGGACCGCGGGCCACCGGTTGGCGCCGTCCCCGATATAGGCCGACACACCCGTTCTGCGGGCGGTCGCCACTAACATCGCAACGAACCCGTAATCACCTGGACCGTGCACCGTCGGAGCGAGCCGGATCACACTGGAGCGCACTCCCCGATCGGCGAAACCCAGGCAACTCTGCTCGCCCGGGATTCGGTAGGCGGCGAAGGCGTCATCGGCGGGCGCGTCGGTCTCCTCGCTCACCCGTCCCGGGGTCATCACCATCGTCCCGGACGTTGATACGAACGGTTTCCCGGTGCCAGCCAAGGCGGTTCCCAGCGCCTCGATCGCGTTGACGTCACGTTTGGTGATTCCGGCCAAATCGCCCGGGTCGCCACCGGCGGCCATATGCACCACCCCGTCCGCGGCTGCCGCGCCGACGCGCAGCCGGTCGAGATCGTCGAGCGAACCGGCGAACGGCTCCGCGCCCAGGCGAGCCAAGCGCTCCGCCGAGGCGGCCGAGCGGCGGCCGAACTCGAGGAACTCGGGTACTCG
>PPEA01000211.1 GCA_002967005.1 Mycobacterium talmoniae | reverse complement strand
CCGATGGAGATCGCGGCCTCGGCCGCGGCGGTGGCGTCGCGCCGCAGCGTCCGCGGCTGCGCAACGAGCAGGTCCGCGCCCCGCATCGACACCATCACCGCCTCGGGTGCCCAGCGCGGCCCGGCCGCGGCCCGGCGCGAGGCCCAAACGCCCGGTTGCACCTGCCGCCGCTGCCGACCACGACGATCGGCTCCTACCCGCAGACCACGGCGATCCGCAAGGCCCGCGCCGCGCTGCGGTCCGGCGAGATCGACCAGGCCGAGTACGACCGCCGGATGAAGGCCGAGATCGCCGACGTCATCAAGCTGCAGGAACAGCTCGGCCTCGACGTGCTGGTGCACGGCGAGCCGGAACGCAACGACATGGTGCAGTACTTCGCCGAGCAGCTGGACGGCTTCTTCGCCCCGCAAAACGGCTGGGTGCAGTCCTACGGCAGCCGGTGCGTGCGCCCGCCCATCCTCTACGGCGACGTCGCGCGCCCGCACCCGATGACGGTGGACTGGATCACCTACGCGCAGTCGCTGACCGACAAACCGGTCAAGGGCATGCTGACCGGGCCGGTGACGATCTTGGCCTGGTCGTTCGTCCGCGACGACCAGCCGCTGGCCGACACCGCCAACCAGGTCGCGTTGGCCATCCGCGACGAGACGGTGGACCTGCAGAACGCGGGCATCGCGGTGATCCAGGTCGACGAGCCGGCGCTGCGCGAGTTGCTGCCGCTGCGCAACGCCGACAAGGAGGCCTACCTGAACTGGGCGGTCGGCGCGTTCCGGTTGGCTACCTCCGGGGTCGCCGACTCCACCCAGATCCACACCCACCTGTGCTACTCGGAGTTCGGTGAGGTGATCGGGGCGATCGCCGACCTGGACGCCGACGTCACCTCGATCGAGGCGGCCCGCTCGCACATGGAGGTGCTCGACGACCTGAACGCGGTCGGGTTCTCCAACAGCGTCGGGCCCGGGGTGTATGACATCCATTCTCCGCGGGTGCCGAGCACCGCCGAGATGGCCGACTCGCTGCAGGCCGCGTTGCGGGCGGTGCCCGCGCAGCGGCTGTGGGTCAACCCGGACTGCGGCCTGAAGACCCGCAGTGTCGACGAGGTGACCGCGTCGCTGCGCAACATGGTCGCGGCGGCCAGCGAGGTCCGGCCGGGGGCTTAACCCGTTCCCCTCGCCTCCCCTCGCTCGCCGAACGTGCGCTCAGGGCGGAAAAATCGCCAAAATCCCGCCCTGAGTGCACGTTCGGCGAAACGGGGGCGTCACGACACGCGGGCGGCCCGGTACTCCTGGTACACCTGCCAGGTGCTCCCGTCGCGGCTGCGTTCGTCACGCCACCGGAACGCGTCCGGGCCGATGTCGCGGAAACTCCACCGGATGGCGGAGCCGTCGGGCAGCGTGCCGTCCTGCACGATCCCCTCCGGGTCGGCTGTCCCCAGCTGGGTGAGCCGGATGCCCAGCTGCGGCGCGGTCCACTGGATGTGCCAGGCGTCGATCGCCGGGTCGTAGACCCGCAGCGTGGTCCCGTGGAAAAACCCCTCCGCGTGCCACACGTCCTGGACGGCCCGGCCATCGAGCACCCAGTCCGCCGCCATCCAGCCGGTGAGGCGACGAATGTCCTGGTCGTACACCGTGATGTCCAGGTCCCAGCGGCCGACCAGCCAGCCGTACAGGGCCATCGCCTCGGCATGCTCGGCGATCGGCCCGGCGCTGATCAGCGCGTCTGCCAGCGGCGACATGTCAGGCCGCCACGATGTCGAACTCGTTGCCCTCGGGGTCGGTCAACGTGGTCCAGCGGTAGCGGTCGGCCAGCCGGGTCGCCCCGAGCCCCACGGCCCGCTCCACGGCGGCGCCGAAGTCGTGAGCGACGAGGTCGACGTGCACCCGGTTCTTGACCTGTTTGGCTTCGGGCACCTGCACGAACACCAGGTGCGGAGCGTCCTGCTCGCCGGACATGCCGATCGACGCGAATTCGGCGGTGGCGCCGTCGTCCAGGGGACGGCGCAGCAGCTCGGACCAGAACCGCGCCAGCTTGTCCGCGTCGGCGCAGTCGAATGTGACGGCATACAGCGTGATGTGCATCGAAAACTCCTTTGTGAGTCAGGATTTGGTACGGAAGATCGGCCAGCACACCTCGGTGCGGTGCGCCGCCTCGTCGTCGGTGTCGTACCCGGACACCAGGTAGTACTCGCGGATCGGCCCGTCGACCCCCAGTTCGCGTTCGGCGACGTGGGTGCCGAGCGTGGCGTAGGTGCGGTCGAGTTCGTTGAACGACCCGCGGTGCAGCGCCACCGCCAGCTCGGCCGCCGGCACCTCCAGTGACTGCACCCGGCCGCGGCCCGCCGGCAACGCCCGAGCCGGCCGGAAGGCGGTCACCTCACCGCGGCCGGCCTCGAAGAACTCGGTGGAATACAGCGCGCCGCGAATCCCGGTGGCGCCCCCGACCGCGGTGTCGAGTTCGGCGAACGCCTGTGACCACCAGTCGTCCAGGTCGGCCATCTCGACCTGGTCGACGACGGCGGCCGCGAGCGTCGCCGGCACCGATCGGTAGCCGACCTCGCCTGGGCCACCTGGGTTTTCCAGCAGCGCCTGCAGCGACGCCACGCTGGCCTGGGTCTGCGCCAGGCTGTCCTGCAGCCGCTGCAGATGCGCGACGATGGCGCGGTTGCGGTCGGTGACGTCGTCGGCGTGCACCACCTCGGTGAGTTCGTCCAGCGGCATGCCCAGGTCCCGCAGCCGGCGGATGACCTGGGCGATCGGCAGCTGATCGGGGCTGTAGTAGCGGTAGCCGGAGGACGGATCGATGTGGACCGGGGTCAGCAGGCCCCGGTCGTGGTAGAGCCGCAGCGCTTTGACGGTCAGATAGGTCATTCGGGAGAAGTCCCCGATGGGTAACAGTGTCGGCACGGGGTTGAGTGTGGAGTCTCCCCTAGGGGCAGGGTCAACACCCGATTTTTCGCCGAACGTGCGTCCACGGCGGAAAAGTCGCGAAAACTTCGCCGTAGCTGCACGTTCGGTGCCGCCGGGCCCGCTCCGGCGGACCGGCCACTAATCTCGGGTGACCGAACCCGTCAGAGGAGCAGCCATGGACTTCACCACGATCCGCCACGACGTCGACGACGGCATCCTGACCGTCGTCCTCAACCGCCCGGCCAACCTCAACGCGTTCACCGTCGAGATGGCCGCGGAGCTGGAGCGCACCTTCGTGTCGGTCAACGACGACGACTCGATCCGCGCGGTGATCGTCACCGGCGAGGGCCGCGCCTTTTGCGCCGGAATGGACCTGTCCAGTGAGGGCAACGTGTTCGGGCTCGACGGGTCGAAGTCCCCGTCACTGGCCGATATGGCCGACCCCGACGATCCCGAGCTGCGTCGGGTCCGCGACACCGGCGGCCAGGTGACGCTGGCGATCTACGCCTGCCGGAAACCGGTGATCGCCGCGATCAACGGCGCCGCGGTCGGGATCGGCGCGACGATGACGCTGGCGATGGACGCCCGCCTGATGTCGACCACGGCACGGTTCGGATTGGTGTTCGGCAAGCTGGGTATTGTCCCGGAGGCCTGTTCGAGCTGGTTTCTGCCCCGGATCGTGGGCATGCCAACGGCTTTGGATCTGGTGTATCGCGCCGACATCCTCGATGCCGCCACCGCGCACGGCGTCGGGTTGGCCCAGGCCGTGTACGAGCCGGACGAATTGCTCACTCAGGCTCGGGCGCTGGCCGACGCCTGGACACGCAACCGGTCGCCGGTGTCGGTGGCGTTGATGCGTCAGATGCTCTACCGCAACTCGGCCCAACCCCACCCGATCGAGGCGCACCGGGTGGACTCGCTGGCGATGTTCTACACCAGCATCGGCGACGGCGACGACGGGGTGCGCGCCTTCCTGGAAAAGCGCGACCCGCGGTTCACCGGGCGCGCCTCCGAGTTGCCCCCGTTCTACGACGAGTGGCTGCGGGGCGGGTAGCCGCCCGTCCCCGGCCGAACGTGAAGTTGGGTTCACGCTCACGCCGCGACGGTGAACCTAACTTCACCCGCGGCGGTCGGGGACGTCCGCAGCCGAGTCCACGTGCACCGGGATATCGTCGTCCCAGGGCTGGCGGGTCACCATGTCGGCCACCCGGACGTAGCCCCGCTCGAATTCCCCGGTGGCCGCATCGACGAGCCGGTACTGCTGGGTTTGCCGGTGGATGGGTTGCGCATCGAGCATCACGATGCGCACCTCGCCGGGCTCGAACCGGCAGCGCTTGTGCAGCGCCGCCACCAGCTGCTCGTTGCTGAAGTGTCCGTCGCCGAAATTCCAGCCGATGGCGGTGCTGGTGATCCGCTCACCGTCGGTCAGGACGTAGTCGTCCTCGTTCTGGCCGGCCATGGCGCGGTGTGCCAGGGTGAACAGTGCCCGGCCGTGAGTGTTGAAGGCGCGGAACGCATACCCCATGTACATCGGGATCTGGGCGGCTTCCTTGCTGCCGTAGAACCTCTCCAGTTGGGCGGCGGGCATGCTGGCGATCGCCACGATGCCGCGCGCGATCTTCTCGTCGGCCGACGGCTTGATGCACCACAGCGTGGTGTCCCAGTTGCCCGCGTAGTAGCGCATGCCCGGCAGGAACGACACCTTGCGCGGGAACAGGTTTCCGAGTGCAACGGTTCCCGCGACGACGGCGAACAGCAGTATCGGCAGCGGCGTGGTCAGGTCACCGAGCCCGGCCTCCGGGTGGCCGACGAACAGCGCCAGCACGGAAAACATCATGAAAACGTTCCACTCCAGCGGCACCCCCATCGGAATCGCCGACAGGATGCCGAAGTGGAAGCACAGCATGATGAACGCGGCGATCGCGGTGGGCCAGCCGCCGTGGCCGAAGAACAGCACCAGCGGCACCAGTCCCTCGATGACCGTGGAAAAGTGCGCGAGCCAGCGTGACCGGCGCCCCGGCCGCAGGTCGTCCGGGAAGTGTTCGAAGAACTTGCGTTTGATCGACCGCGCCCGAAACAGTGGGTTGTTGCTCATCATCGTCGAGATGACGAACGGGAAGTGCTTGTTGAGTTTGGACGTCGCCGCACCCAGCCAGATCACCAGACACACCAGTTTGGCGCCCAGGATCATGTCCACCCCGTAGCCGGTGAACAGGAAGGCGACGGTGAACGAGGCGTACACCTCGCCGCGGGCGGCCAGGAAGATCACCTTGTCGCGCACCCCCAGCACCGCCAGCACACCCAGCACCGCCCAGATCTGCCAGGCCGGCAGCACCCCGACCGTGGTGCCCAGCGCCGGGACCGGTCCGGTGCCGTCGGAGAACAGCGCGATCACCAGCAGCACCAGCAGCGCGCCGTACAGCAGCGCGTCGACCGGGGTGCGCCGGTCACCGGCGGTCAGCGGTATCCGGTTCGGCCACGGCGGCAGCCGGATGGTGCCGGGCCGCAGCCAGTACAGGATCGAGCCCATCGGCGGGAAGAACCGGTTGTTCAGCGGCCCGAAGCCGCAGCCCAGGCCGACCACCTCGAACAACATGGTGTAGAGCACGACCTTCTCGAACACGATCGGCTCGGCGTACCAGTGCGCGACATTGGTAAAGCCGTCGATGCCGGCGGTGGTCAGTGCGATCAGCAAGCCGCCGAGGATGTAGAGGCCGATCTTGACGACGTAGAACAGGTGCAGCAGCACCGGGGTGCCGAACCCGACCTCGGCCCAGTGCCGGGCCATCGGGATGATCTTCTCGGCGCGGGTGCTTGCTCCATTCCTCGAAGTCGATCTGCGGGGTGTCCTGTTTGAGAAATCCCATGGCCGACAGATTAGAACGTGTTCTAGAAGTTCGGGTGGGGGTTGGCGCGTTGACCCTTGACTACTACCGAGCGTAGTAGTAAGAAGGTGGGTACCGGCCGGCTCTATCACCCGCACACACGTCAAGGGACGGTGATCCGTGATGAGCGATCACAACGACTCGGATCGGTTCCTGCGCTGGGCCGCAGTGGCTTTCGCGATCGGCTTCGCGATCCACGGCCTGGACCATCTGCGCCGCGGCATGTCGGCCTCACCCCCCGCCGTCATGGTCGGCGGCACCGTGCAGGCGGTGTTCGTTGTAGTCGCGGTGGCCCTGGCGTTCAGGAATCACCCTCGTGCGCCGCGCACGGCGGCGCTGGTGGGGTTCGGCAGCGCGCTGCTGTTCAGCTACGCACACCTGCTGCCCACCATCTGGCCCGGCTACCAGGACAGCTTCGTCTCGCTGCCGCACACCAACGTGACCTGGTTTTCCTGGTTCAGCGCGGTCGCCGAGATCGGCACCGGCGTCGTCGTCGGCTGCGCCGGCATCGCGGCCGGCCGCCGCGAGCGGTCCACCACACCGCCGCCGTACTGCGAATCGCTGCCCGTCGATCGCTGACTCGGGGCTAAAGCTGGCTGAGGGCCTCGCCGAACATCCCTTCCACGCGGATCTCGATGGCCGCGGATTCGTTGTCCAGACGGGTGATCGGCTGCACCACACCGCCGTGCCAGTAGTAGGTGTCGCGGCTGACGGCACCGCCAGGCGGTTCTTGGGTCTGGCCGAGCGTCACCGGCGCCAGCCACTGCACCGCCTCCAGCGTGTGTGGTCCGACCGGGTGCAGAAACAGCAGACTCCGGTGCGGGACGCTGAACACCACCCCCAGCGGCGCAGCGCCGAACAGCGATGCGACCAGGTGCGGCATGTCGAGTGCCTTCGACGCGATGAAGAACGAGTCGCCGGTGAGGGCGAGCACGCCGGGGCCGACGGTCTCGGAGGTGGTCGGTTCGGCGTTGGTGTTGCGCTGCCCCACCTGGTACAGGAAGTCCAGGTCACGGCCGTCGACCGAGCTGTCCCCCAGGGTGACCACGGTGGTGGGCAGATCGCGGTTGAGTTCGACGACCAGACCGTCGAACGCCGGCCTGACGTAGCCCAACGACTGGAGCCCGGAGCCGTCTTTCGGTTGCAGCCGCGTCCGGATCTGCGCGAGCAGTTCGGGCTCGGACAGCTCGCCGATGTCGGGCGCGGAGCGACCTGCCAGCATTTGGTCGAAATGGAACTCGACCCGGGCCGCCCAGTCGGCCTGGGGAAGCTGGCTGCACACCAGCTGCAGGTTGTAGAGGCGGTACTGATAGCCGTCCTGGCCCACCAACCAGTCGTCGCCCAGCACGTCCTCGGGCGCCGGACGCACCTGCACACCCCGGCGGCGCAGCGCCTCAACGGCCAGCTGGCGCACCAAGCGCTGCCGATCCTGGTCATCGCGGATCACCGGCGCGGCACGGCCCTTTCGCCACGGGATGCGCATCGCTGAACCACTTTCGTCGGGATTCACCCCATCGTATGGATCCGGTGACAGTGCGCGGCACACCAATTGCCCTCTGCCCCACCCCGGTGCGGCAGGATAGCGGTCGTGACCGATGCGTTGCGCTATGTCCTGTTTCCGGGCCGCCACCACCTCCTGACCCGCTTTCAGGCGCGCTATCTCGCCGACCTGCTCGGCGGTTGGCTGACCGACGCGACCGGCGCGCCGCTGACCTTCACCGACGACGCCGTCGTCGTCTGGGCGGTGACCAGCGCCAACCACCAGAACACCCGGCGCAACCCGGTGCCGGCCAACCGGCGCGAGGCCGCGATCGAAGCGTTTTCGCAGCGGGAGGGCCTCCGCTCGCTGGTGGTCCCGATCACCGATGTGCCGGCGACCGACCGGTTCGCCGAGATCACCCTCAAGGCCGTCCAGCACGCGACCGCGGGCCGCGCGGCCCTGCGCCCGGAGAACACCGTGGTCGCCTGTTCGACGCCCGGTGTCGCCGCCCTGTATCAGCGGCTGGGTTTTCGTATCGCGCCGGTCGAGCGCGACCACCCCGAACACCCGGCGCACCCGTGGCAACTGCTCGATCTGGTCGCCGGCGGTGACCCGACCTGGCGCCGGCACGCCCATCCGGCCACCGTCGACGTCTTCGACCGGTACGCGCTGGCCGAGCATGTGGCCACGATCAGCGCCGACCCGATCGTCAGCAGCGAGGGGTCGCTGACCGACACCCGTGACTATCGCACCTACAGCGCGGCGTTCGACGCGGCCGCCGAGCGGAAATGGGCGCAGGCCCGCCCCTACCTGCGGCCGGGACGCATCGTCGACATCGGCTGCGCGGCCGGCGCGATGCTGGAACTGCTGGCCGCCGACCCCGAGCTCGCCGAATCCGACCTCTACGGCATCGAGGTGGCCCGCCACCTGTACGAGGAGTGCGAGCACCGCAAGGCGCAGGGCGTCTTCGCCAACCCGAACACGTTCTTCTACCAACGCAATATCCTGGCCGGCCCGGTCTTCCCCGACCGCAGCATCGACACCACCCTGACATTCGCGCTGACCCACGAGATCTACAGCTACGGCGACGGGCTTGCGTCGCTGCGCCGGTTCGCGCACACCATCGCCGAGCACACCGCAGCGGGCGGAGTCTGGATCAACTCCGACGTGTGCGGCCCCGACCATCCCGACCAGCCGGTGCGGCTGGTGTTCCACGAGCCGGGTGTGCGGCGGCCGGCGATCGATCTGACCGCCATGCCGGCCGAGGCGGCACGCGACCATCTGGCCGCGGCGCCGCCCGCGGCTCGCTTCGGTCAGTTCGCCGCCGACTTCCGCCGCGGCACGGGGGTCCCCTTCGACTTCCGGGTGCTCGATGACCGCACGGTGCAGCTGCGGCTGGCCGATGCGATGGAGTTCCTCACCAAATACAGCTACATCGACAACTGGCTCTCCGAGACCCACGAACAGTTCTGCGCGCTGTCCTGGCGAGACTGGGTGGCACTGGCCACCGACCTGGGCCTGGTGGTCGACCCGCGCTCCGGGGCGTGGCGCAACGACTGGCTGGTCGAGCATGTGTTCGATCCGGCCGCCACGCTGCTCACCGCGGACGGCGCGCCGCTGGATTGGCCGGTCACCCACCTGCTGCTGGCGGCCGGCCGCCAGTAAGCGGGGGCCGCCCCCGCAGGCGAACAGCCCGCGGGCGACTTGCTAGCACACGGGCTGATCACGGTACAGTCCTCACCAGCGTTGCGGTGCGCGTCCTGGCCCGGCTCAGGGGTACGGTCAGGTACTGGTCCAATCCAGAGGGGGGACGACCAGGAGAAATGCCGAGATGGGATTGGAATGGCCAAGGATCTGACTGAGATCGAGCTGCTGACGGAGTTGGAGCCGGTAGTAGCCGATTGCACAAACCAGCACCTCGCCATCGCCAAAGCGTGGAATCCGCACGACTACGTGCCGTGGGACCAGGGGCGCAACTTCGCCGCCCTGGGGGGCACCGACTGGGCCGAGGAGCAGTCACAGCTGTCCGAGGTCGCGAAGATCGCCATGATCACCAACCTGCTCACCGAGGACAACCTGCCGTCCTACCACCGCTACATCGGCGAGAACTTTTCGGTGGACGGCGCCTGGGGCACCTGGGTGGGCCGGTGGACCGCCGAGGAGAACCGACACAGCATCGCGATGCGCGACTATCTGGTGGTCACCCGCGGGGTAGACCCGGTGGCGCTGGAGACGGCCCGGATGCAGGTCGTGAACCGCGGCATCCACGCGCCCGACGAGTTCGGCGGGGTGTTGATCCAGCTCGCCTACGTCACCGTCCAAGAGGTGGCCACCCGGATCAGCCACCGCCAGACCGGCCGGGTCTGCGACGACCCGATCGCCGACGCCATGCTCAAACGGATCGCCCAGGACGAGAACCTGCACGCGGTGTTCTACCGCAATGTCACCACCGCCGGGTTCGATCTGGCGCCGGACCAGACCATCGAGGCCGTCACCAAGGTTGTGAAGCAGTTCGACATGCCGAGTCGCGGCATGCCCAACTGGCGACGCAACGGTGCGCTGATGGTCAAGCACGGCATCTACGACCTGCGTCAGCACCTCGATGAGGTGCTGACGCCGCTGATGCGGGCGTGGAAGGTATTCGAGCGCAACGACCTCACCGCACGCGGGGACCGATACCGCAACGAGTTGGGGGAATACCTGGACAAGTTGCACGCCGACGTCGTCAAATTCGAAGAGCGCCGGGCCCGCATCCTCGAACGCACGGCAGCGAAGGCCGATCGCGACGCGGAAACCCAAGTGCCAGTACGGGTGTAGTGCGCGCACTGGCGGCGATTTCTACTGCGCCGGACGCGCCTTTCGACCTGCGGACCGTCGACATCGGCGCACCCGGCGCTGATGAAATCCTGGTAAAGCTTGCCGCAACCGGGATCTGCCATACCGATCTATTCTTCAAGTCGAAGGTGCCGGCAGCGTTGGGGCCATGCCTCTTCGGTCATGAGGGCACCGGGATCGTCGCGAGCGTTGGCTCAGCCGTCACCGGCATCACGCCGGGTGATCACGTCGTGCTCAGCTATCGCAGCTGCGGCTGCTGCCGGCCATGCCGGCAGGGCCAGCCCGCCTACTGTGACCGCAGTACCGAGTTGAACGCGCTGGGGGTGCGCCCCGACGGTGCGCCGCGGGTCAGCCACGCCGGTACCCCGGTGCTCACCGGTTTCTTCGGGCAATCCAGCTTCGCCGAATACGCACTGGCCCACCCCGACAACGTCGTCGTGGTCGACGGTTCCGCCGACAAGGCCGTCATCGCGGCCCTCGGCTGCGGATTTCAGACCGGTGCCGGTGCGGTGCTCAACGTACTGCGGCCCAGCTCGTCGTCGCGGCTGGTGATCTACGGGAGCGGCAGCGTCGGTTTCGCCGCGCTGCTGGCGGCCCGCGCCGCCGGGGTCGAGCCGGATCGTCGCGGTGGACCCGGCCGAACAGCGACGGGAGCTGGCGGCCGAGTTCGGCGCGGTCGCCATCGACCCCACCGATTCCGGTGCTGGGCAAGCGATCGCGGCGGCGACGGACGGCGGCGCCACCCATGCCCTGGACACCACCGGCATCCCCGAGGTGATCAAGCAGGCGGTCCGCGCGCTACGCGCGATGGGGGAACTGGCGGTGGTCGGCCTCGGGAAGCCCGAAGTCGCGATCGACATCCAGGACCTGCTGTTCAAAGGCAAGACGATCCGCGGCTGCATCGAGGGCGATGCGCAAATCCACGAGTTCATCCCCGCCCTGATCGACCTCTACACGGCGGGGAAGTTTCCCATCGACCGGCTGGTAACCCGTTATCGTCCCGACGAATTCAACCAGGCGATCGCCGACCAGGCGGCCGGGAGGGTGATCAAACCGGTCGTCGTCTGGGAACACTGAGTCCCCGCGAGCAGACGTAAAAGCACCCAATTCCGGCGGGGCTTTTGCTGGGGGTACCGTCCGCTTGCGGGGGACTGCTCGCGGCCGGTGCCGCGCGGGACGGTCAGAGCCGGACCCAGCGGCGCACGTCGTGTGCCGCGATGAACTGGAATGCTTTTTGCACGAACCGTATTCGTCGGGCGGTGTACGGGAACCAGAGCGGTTCTCTCTTTAGGGCCGAGACTCGTGGCACGGTGATCGCCTTGGCCCGAGTGTATTTGCGCAGCCCGTGCGCGCCGCCGAGCCGTGCGCCGGTGCCCGACGATTTCCAGCCTCCGTGCGGCAAGGTGGTGGCGAACAGGTTGGCGGCGGCGTCGTTGATGTTGACCGCGCCGGCCTCCAGGCGACGAGCGATCTGCACGCCACGGGCAATGTCGCGGGTCCACACGGTGGCGGATAGCCCGTAGGCCGAATCGTTGGCCAGTCGCACCGCTTCGGCGGCGTCGGCGACCTTGACGACGGGAATGGTGGGCCCGAAGGTCTCTTCGCGCATGCAGGACATCGAGTGGTCGACGTCGATGAGCACGGTCGGTTCCAAGAACAGTCCCGGCCCGGTCGGCTTGCCACCACGGTTGCCTTGGCGCCGCGAGTGAGCGCGTCGTCGACGTGGCGTACCACGATGTCGCGCTGGGCTTCTGTGGTCATCGCGCCGACGTCGACGGTGAAGCCCCCCGCGTCAGCGCCTTGGCGCAGTTTGCCCACCACCTCGGTCAGGCGAGCGACGAACTCGTCGTAGATCGGGGCCTCGACGTAGACGCGTTCGACCGACACGCAGGCTTGGCCGGCGTTGAACAGCGCACCCCAAGCGATACCGGGCACGGCACGGTCGAGGTCGGCGTCGGCGAGCACGATCGCGGGATCCTTGCCGCCGAGTTCGAGGCTGTAGGGGATCATCCGGTCGACCGCGCGGTGCGCGACGCGTTGCCCGGTGCGCGTTGATCCGGTGAACTGCACATAGTCGACGTTGTCGACCAGCGCCTGGCCGGTGTCCCCCGCGCCGGTGACGACCGCGAACACCTCCGGCGCGCCGATTTCGCGCCAGCCGCGGGCCATTTCCAGCGCCGACAGCGGGGTGACCTCCGAGGGTTTGAGCAGCACCGCGGCCCCGGCCAGCAGCGCCGGAACCACGTCGAAGCCGGGGGTGATGACGGGGAAGTTCCACGGCGTGATCACACCCACCAGCTGATAGGGCTGGCGCACCAGGGTGAGCTTTTTGGCCAGCGACAGCACTCCCGACGGCTTGACCCGTTCGTCGGCGAGGAACGTCGCAGCGTTGTCGGCGTAGTAGTTGAGCACCTCGCAGATCGCGGGAACCTCGACGACGGCCTCGGCCCGCGGTTTGCCGGACTCGGCGGCCACCACATCGGCGATGCGTTCGGCGTTGTCGAGCAGCCAATCCCGGTATCTCCGCAGCCATGTCGCCCGCCCGTCGGGTCCCAGCGCCTCCCATGCGGGCTGATGCCGCCGTAGCGCCCGCGCGGTGTCGGCGACCACCTCGGGCGCCTGGTTGGCGACGGTGCCGACCACCGTGCCGTCGACGGGATTGCGTACCTCGATACCCGGCAGGGTTGCGGTCACTGCTCTTCCAGCCGCCGGTGGTAGGCGGCGCGGGCCATGGGGTCGGCGCCGCTGACGAGCTGGTCGAACTTCAAGGCGTGGGCAACCGCAAAGCGCGCCTTGGCGGGCAGCAACGACATCGATGTCAGGATCCCGCCGAGCGCCGCGGGAACGACCTTGAGCGGCCGGTCCTTGGTGACGGCACTGACGATCCCGGCGGCGACCTCCTCCGGCTCGGCGGTACCCAGCGGCTTCGCCCAACCGGGCACCCTGGTCCCCGCCGACAGTTCGGTGTTGATGATGCCCGGCAAGATCGTGCTCACCCCGACGCCGTACGGATGTAGCTCGCGGTGCAGCGATTCGGTGAAACCGACCACGAAATGCTTGGTGCCGCAGTAGGTCGCCAACCCGGGCTCACCGGTGACACCCGCCAGCGAGGCGATGTTGACGATGTGACCGGCGCGCCGGAGCATAAAGCGCGCGGCCGCCAGCCGGGATCCGTTGACCACGCCATGCACGTTGATGTCGATCATGCGGCGGGTCATGCTCGGCGACTCGTCAACGAACAGCCCGGTCGGCATGATGCCGGCGTTGTTGACCAGCACGTCCAGCGGGCCGAGCTGCGCTTCGACCTCATCCAGGAAGGCCGCAAACGAGTCGGGATCGGTGACATCGAGCGACAATCCGACGACCGTTGCACCCGGCTCAGCGCCGAGCTCGGCGGCCACTTTCTCGGCGAGTTCGGCGTCGAGGTCACCGATCGCGACCTTCGCGCCGTTGGCCAGGAATGCTTTCGCGGTGGCCAGCCCGATGCCGCGGGCGGCGCCGGTGATCGCGACGACCTTATTTTCTAGTTCCATGAGTCAACCTTTCGTCGAAACCCCTGGCGGCAGCGAGTAGCTGGCGGCGGCGCTGGTCGCGCAAACTATTGCGGCGCCGATTCACGATGCGGGAGGCGTAGGCTCGCGGGCACCTGAAACCGCGGCCCGTACTTCGCGGCAAGATCCTCGGCGCGCTGGCAAAACGCCGCCACGCCGCCCGGGTAGCCCGCGACGAATTGGCGCACGCCGCCGGTCCACGGCGGGAAGCCGATGCCGAAGATCGAGCCGATGTTGGCGTCCGGGTCGGCGTCGATGACGCCGTCGTCGTAGGCCTTCTGGGTTTCGATCGCCTGGATGAACATCAGCCGATCCTGCAGATCCTGAAACGACACGCTCGGCTGGCGGCTGGTCTTCCACTGCTCGCGCAGCCCATCCCACAGGACGGTGCGTTTGCCGTCCGCATAGTCGTAAAAGCCCGCACCGGCTTGCTTTCCGGTGCGCTCGAACTTGTCCATCAGCGTGGCGATCACCTCGGCGGCCACCGGAACCGACTCGCCCAGTGGTGTGCCGTCGGCCTGCGCGGCCTCGATCGTCTCGTCCATGATCTTGCGGATGGTGCCGAAGCTCAGTTCGTCGGCCACCTGCAGCGGCGCCGCCGCGTAGCCGGCCTGCAGGGCGGCCTGCTCGATGATCGCCGGGTCCACACCCTCGGCGAGCATGGTGATGGCCTCCAGCAGCTGCGCGCTGAACACCCGGGTGGTGAAAAAGCCGCGGCCGTCGTTGACGACGATCGGGTACTTCTTGATCGCCAGCGCGTAGTCGATGACCCGGGCCAGCGTCTCATCGGAGGTCTTTGCGCCACCGATGATCTCGATCGGGTCCATCTTCTCCACCGGGGAAAAGAAATGGATACCAATGAAGTCCTCCGGCCGGCCCACCGCGGTCGCCAGGCCGGTGATCGGCAGCGATGACGTGTTGGAGCCCAACACCGCGCCCGGCTCGACAATGTCCTCGATCTCTTGGAACACCCGGTTCTTCAGCTCGGTCTTCTCGAAGACCGCCTCGATGACGAAGTCGACGCCGGCGAAGTCGGAAGCGTCGGCGGTCGGGGTGATCCGGTCCAGCAGCGCCGTGACCTTCTCCTGGGTGGTGCGGCCCTTGGCCAGCGCCTTGGCCTCCAGGTTCTCCGAGTACGCCTTGCCGTTGCGGGCCGCTTCCAGCGTCACGTCCTTGAGCACCACCTCGATGCCGGCTTTCGCGGTCACATACGCGATGCCGGCGCCCATCATGCCCGCGCCCAGGACCCCGACCTTGGTGATCGGCCGCTGCGCGATCCCCTCGGGTCGTGCCGCACCACCCTGCACCTTCTGCAGGTCGAAGAAAAACGCCTGGATCATGTTCTTGGCGACTTGGCTTTTGATCAGCGACACGAAGTAGCGCGACTCGATCAGCAGTGCGGCGTCGAAGTCGACCTGCGCTCCCTCCAGCGCGGCGGCCATGATCGCCCGCGGCGCGGGCATCCGATCGCCCTTGAGCTGCTTGTGCAGGTTGGCCGGGAACGCCGGCAGGTTTTCGGCGAATGCCGGCGTGGACGGCGAGCCACCGGGGATCTGGTAGCCCTTGACGTCCCACGGCTGGATGTTCTTGTCCGGGTTGGCTTTGATCCACGCCTTGGCCGCCGGCACCAGCTCGTCGAGGCAGGCGACAACCTCGTCGATCACCCCGACCGCCTTGGCCTGCGCGGGCTTCATCCGCGCGCCGGTGAGCAGCACTGACATCAGCGCGGGCTGGATGCCGATCAACCGCACGGTGCGCGCCACCCCGCCGGCGCCGGGCAGCACGCCCAGCAGCACCTCGGGCAGGCCGATCTGGGTGCCGGGCACGTCGGCGGCGATCCGATGATGGCAGGCCAGCGCCAGCTCCAGGCCGCCGCCCAGCGCCGCGCCGTTGATCGCGGCGACGACCGGTACACCGATCGTCTCCAGCCGACGCAGCTGCGCCTTCAATTCCGTGGTGAGGTCGAGGATCTCGGCGGGCTGCAGCGGCATCACCTCATCGACCAGCACGTCGAGGTCCATGCCGGCGAAGAAGGTCTTCTTCGCCGAGGTGAGCACGATCCCGGTGATGTCGTCGCGCTCGGCCTCGATCCGGTCGAGGGCGGCGTCCAGCGAGTTGCGGAACGCCTCGGTGATGGTGTTGGCGCTGACGCCCGGCTCGTCCAGCGTCAGGGTGACGATGCCGTCGCCGTCGCGGTCCCAACGAATCGTGTTGTCCGTCATGTGGTGTTAGACCCTTTCGATGATCGTCGCGACGCCCATGCCGCCGGCGACACACAGCGTGATCAGGCCGTAGCGGCCACCGGTGCGTTCCAGCTCATCGAGCACGGTGCCCAGCAGCATCGCGCCGGTGGCACCGAGCGGGTGGCCCATGGCGATCGCGCCGCCGTTGACGTTGTACTTCTCATCCGGGATGCCGAACTGCTGCTGGACGTGCAACGCCACCGCGGCGAATGCCTCGTTCATCTCGAACACATCGATGTCGTCGACGCTTAGACCCGCGATCGCCAGCGCCTTGTGCACCGCGGGGATGGGGCCCTCGAACATCAGCACCGGGCTGGCACCGCTGGTGGCCGCCGATATGACGCGGGCACGTGGGATCAGACCGGACGCCGTGCCCGCCTCTTCGCTACCGACCAGCACCAAAGCAGCGCCGTCGACGATGCCGGAGCTGTTGCCGCCGGTGTGCACATGGTCGATCTTCTCGACGAACGGGTACTTCTGGATCGCGGTCGCGTCAAAGCCGCCGAATTCGCCGATGCCCGCGAACGCCGGCGCCAGTTTGGCCAGGTCGTCGACCGTGCCGCCAGGGCGCATGTGCTCGTCGCGGTCGAGGATGGTGACACCGTTGAGGTCGCGCACCGGCACCACCGATTTCGCGAAGTAGCCACCCGACCACGCCGCGGCCGCCCGCTGCTGCGACCGCACGGCATACCTATCGACGTCCTCGCGGGTGTACCCCTCGATGGTGGCAAGCAAATCGCACGCGACACCCTGCGGGATGAAGTAGTTGTCGTAGGCGGTGGCCGGGTCGTAGGCCATCGCGCCGCGGTCGCTGCCCATCGCCACCCGCGACATCGACTCCACCCCACCGGCGATGACCAGATCGTCGAAGTCCGAGCGCACCGACTTGGCTGCCAGGTTGACCGCCTCCAGACCCGAACCGCAGAACCGGTTGAGCTGCACCCCGCCGACGGTGTCGGGCATACCGGCCAGGTTCACCGCCGTGCGGGCGATATCCATGCCCTGATCCCCCACCGGCGTGACACAGCCCAGGATGACGTCGGAGATCCGATCTTCGTCCAGATCGGGAAACCGGGTGCGTAGCTCGTCGATCAGCCCGACGACAAGGAAGATCGGCTTGACACTGTGCAGTGCGCCGCTGGGTTTGCCCTTGCCGCGCGGTGTGCGGATCGCCTCGTAAATGTATGCCTCAGTGGTCATTTTCGTGTCCTCACAGCGAGCGGCTGATGATTTCTTTCATGATTTCGCTGGTGCCGCCGTAGATCTTGTTCACCCGGGCGGCGGCGTAGGCACGCGCGATCGGGTATTCCATCATGTAGCCGTAGCCGCCGAAGAACTGCACGCAGCGGTCCACGACGTCGACGGCTTTGTCCGCCGCGATGAGCTTGGCCATCGACGCGGTGGCCGGGTCGTTGTTCCCGTCGATGTAGGACTGGATGCAGTAGTCGACGGTGGTTTTGATCGACAGTGCCTCGGCCTTGAGTTCGGCGAGCTCGAATTTGTTGTGCTGGAACTTGATCAAGGGACGACCGAACGCCTCACGCTCCTTGGTGTACTTGATCGCCTCCAGCACCGCGGACTCGGCCAGCCCGGCGCACAGCGACGCGATGATGAGCCGCTCGCGGGCGAGCTGTTCCATCAGCTGATAGAAGCCGAGACCCTCCTGCGCACCGAGCAGATTCGCCACCGGAACGCGCATGTCGGAGAAGAACAGCTCGCGGGTGTCCTGGCCGTGCTGGCCGACCTTCTCCAGCACCCGGCCGCGTTCGAAACCCTTTAGTTTCTCGTCGGTTTCGGCCACGATCAACGATACGCCGGCGGCGCCCTGGCTCGGGTCGGTCTTGGCCACGATCACCAAGAGGTCACAGTGGGTGCCGTTGGAGATGAATGTCTTGGAGCCGTTGATCACGTAGTGGTCGCCGTCGCGGATTGCGGTCGTCTTGACCGCCTGCAGGTCCGACCCGGTGCCCGGTTCGGTCATCGCGATCGCCAGCACCTTCTCGCCGTTGATGATGCCCGGCAGCCAGCGTTGCCGCTGTTCGTCGTTGGCGTAGGTGTTGATGTAGTGCGCGACGATCGGTGAGTGCACGATCCAACCGGTGGACGTGTCGTGCGCCAAAGCGAGTTCTTCGGCGACCACCGCGGAGAATCCGAAATCGCCGCCGGCGCCGCCGTATTCCTCCGGAAGGTCCAGGCCGAGCAGACCGGCGTCGCCGAGCTTGTTCCAGAATTCGCGGTCGACGGCGTGCTGGGCGGCCCACCGCTCCTGGTTGGGCGTGGACTCCTTACGCAGGAACTCCGCGGCGTGCTTGCGCAGGTCGCGGTGGGCGTCGGTCTCCCACGTCGCGCGGTAGTCGGGGAATAGTTCGGACATGTCTACCTCACTTTGTTCAGGGGGATATCCAGGTGCTGCGCAATGTCTTCCAGCTCCGCGGTGGTCTTGACGGCGAACGCCGCGCGCAGGCTTTCGTGCGTCCCGTCGGCACCGAACGCCGTGAGTGTGCGCGTGAAGAAGTGCGGCTCGATCGCCCCCAGGGCGACATACCCGTCGGCGCATTCATAGATGCCATAGCCCGGGAAGGCGCCCCCCAGCGCCGCGCCCTCCCCCATCAGCCGGTACCGCACCGCGTCGCCGGCGCGGGCGGCGGCCTCCTCCAACACCACCCGGTACGCCTGCCC
>PPEA01000210.1 GCA_002967005.1 Mycobacterium talmoniae | reverse complement strand
CAGCGCCACCGACACCGCGCGTTCGGCGCCAGCATGTCGGCGGATCGGCACCTTCGGCATGTGCGGCGGCGTCAGGGTGCCGTGCACAGCCTGATAGTTCAGGTCGTGACCGGGTACCTCGGCCCGGTCGCCGTCGTGCCCGACGATCTCGATCAACGAGAGCTGCGGGAACGTCTCGTGCGGGGCAGTCAGTCCCAGCCGGGCCAGCGCCGACGGCCGCATCGACGTGATCAGCAGATCTGCCGCCGACAACAAGTCGTCCAGCTTGGCCCGATCCCCGACGTCCTTGATGTCCAGCGTCAGTATCCGCTGCCGCGCAGCCAGGTGCTCGTACCAGTCGGGGGCCGCCGCGGCCAGCGGGTCGCCGCCGGGCGGTTCCACCTTGGTCACCAGCGCGCCGAGTTCGGCGAGCCGCGCGGCAGCCAACGGACCCGGCAGATTGATCGCCAGCGACACAACGAAAACCCCGTTGAGCGGCTGCGCCATGACGATCTCCCATTCCGATGACGATACAAATGTATCGTACAGGAGTCAGATGTAAAGTCAACCGCATTCCGTCGTGCGACGGCCGCACCACGGACCGCGTGAACGGTGTTTCGGAGTCAGCTGGCCTTCGTGCGGTCGTTCGACAGTTGCACCAGTCGGGCGATCTCGGCATTGAACCGCCGCGGGTCCTCGATGTTCGAGCAGTGCCCGACCCCGCTGAGCATCACCTGCCGATCGAGCGCGCCGCGGGCGCAAAGCGCGGCCACGATCGGCTCGGATGCCGGGGGTGGTGTCAGCCGATCGCGGTCAGCGGTGAGCACCGTCGTCGGCACGGAAAGGTTCGCCAGCCCTGCGGTCACGTCGAGACGCACCAGGGCCCGCCACCAGTCGAGGCGAGCCCGCGCCGGGCAGGCCTTCACCACCGCCTCGGTGAAGGCGACAGCTTCTCGCGATGCGGCGCGCGACAACACAGCGGCTTGAAACAGCCGACGGTAAACGGCCAGTGGCGGCAGCAGGACGACGGCCCCGCACAGCAATCGGCGGACCACCAGGAAGCGTCCCGGAAACGGGAGGACCGCGATGTAGGACTCGCACCGCTCGGCAACGGTGTTCGCCAGCAAAACCGCACGGGCGTAACGACGCACCTGCTCCGGGTGCCGCATCGCCCAGGCCATCACCGTGATGCCACCGAAACTATGCCCGACGATAACGGCGGTGCGACCGGTCGGGATCGTCGCTGCCAGGACCGCCGCCAAATCGTCGCCCAGCACCTCGGGTCGCGTGGCGCGCCTGCCCGGCACGCTGCGGCCGCTGAGCCGCTGGTCGTAGGCGATGATCCGGTACTTTTCGGCAAGCGCGTTGATCTGCGGATTCCAGTACTCGATGCGGGCCGCGAAACCGTGTATCAGCACAATGTGCGGGGCCTCCGGCGAGCCGGAGCAGCGCACATGCAACGACGCGCCGTCATCGGTGGTGACAGTGATGTCGTCGGACGCAATAACGGGGTCGGCAAACAACCCCGCCGCGCCTTGAGGCAACGATCCGGCGGCCATCTCGAATCACACTCCTTATCCGAAGGACTACGGGTTTCGCCTCTACCCTGGAGCCGCAGCAGCCCCGAGGCAGCCCACGAGCTAGTCACGGTTCGGCTGTTAGGACCGCGCGCATCGTGACGCGCTCGGCGAAGGCACGTTCGGCGTCGCGAAGCGGGAAGGTCTGCACCAGCGGGCTGATTCCCTTGAGCACGGCGAAGTTCAGGGCGTCCTCGCTGTCCGCAGCGTGTCCGCTGTACCACCCGCCGAGCTGCCGGCGGGCGAACACCAGTTGGTCGGTCGCGACCGGCAACGGGGTTTGGTCGTTGGCCAGGATGCTCAGCTTGCCGTTGGGCGCCAGGCCCGAAAGCAGGTCGGCTTGGGCGGTACTGGATCCAAACGCCGCGTTAGCCCGCTGGGCCTGCATGGCCCGCATCACTGCTCGCGTCATCGCGGTCTCTCCTCGTTGGCCACTTGGGGCCGGGCCGCCGTGGACGTCTGGCGTTCCCGCTGCAGCGTTGGCATGCCGCAGGTGTCTACTTCAGGCTGAAAACAATACACATGCAATGGTAATATTGCGATTGTATTGGGATCCCGCTCGGCGCAGCCGCGAATCTCGCCAGAGGTTTGAGTGCTCACGCGAGAGCAACGGCGAGTCAGAGGACCATCCACGAGGAACCGAGAGGACAACGTGATGCGAATCGGCGTGGGTCTGCCTAACCACATCGCTCACGCGCCCGGGTCGATCATCGGTGAGTGGGCGCGCCGCGCCGAGCAGCGTGGTTTCGCCGACCTGGCCACGATCGACAGGATCGTGTATCCCTGTCAGGACCCGATCGTGAGCCTGTCGGTCGCCGCGGGCGCCACGCAACGGATCGGCTTGGTGACGAACATCCTGCTGGCGCCGGCCTACCCGGCGGCACTGTTGGCCAAACGGCTCGGCAGCCTCGCGGATATTTCCGGTGGCCGGCTCACGGTGGGTCTGGGTGCGGGCCGGCGCGCCGACGATTTCGCCGCGTCCGGCGTCGATTTCGGTCGGCGAGGCCAGGTTTTCGACCAGACCGTGCCGCTGCTGCGCCGGGAGTGGTCCGGCGAGGTGGCCGCCGGCAAGCGGGCGTTGTGCGCCACCCCGGTGCGGATCCCGATGCTGTTCGGTGGCATGTCGACGGCGACCCTGCGGCGGCACGGCCCAGTGGGGCGACGGCTGGGCGGGGGGTGCGGTGCGCGACTATCCGGGCCTGTCCGACTTCGCCGAGCGGGTGCGGGCGGTGTGGCGCGAAGCCAGTCGCGACGGCACGCCCGTGCTACAGGCGTGCGTGAACTTCGCCTTCGGCGACGCCGACGCTATCCAGGCCGGACACGCACATTTGCGCAGCTACTACGGCGACACCCCCCAGTTCGCCGACGTCGTCGTCGCTGACATGCTGACCGCCCCCGCCGACGCCGCCGACACCGTCCGCGCCTTCGGCGATCTCGGCTTCGACCGGCTGCTGTTTCATCCCAGCACCGCCCGGCTCGATCAACTCGAGCGACTCGCCGACACCGTGCTTTGACGCGAGCTTCCGGCTGTCGGTACGGCTACCCGACGGCTACTGGAAGGCACGGCCAGCTCAAGGGTTCGGTGAATGGTTTGACACCGCCGACGTCGGCATGCTCAGCGCCGACGGCGAATTGACGCTGGTTGGGCGTGCCACGGACTACATCGGCGCAACAGAGATACACGCCGGAGAAATCTCTTGCATCCGTCACCACGGAGTCATGCCATGAGCGGATAACCACTGTCCAGTGGGTACCTCGGCGGCGAGAATGAGTGCCGCGACGTGACGCCCTGCCTGTTCCGGCGAAAGTGGAGCCAGGACGCGGGATCTGGGGTTCATGTCGGTTCGCGACCAGCCGGGGTTGATCGCGTTGACGGCAATCTGGCGGTCAGCCAACAGCTTCGACAGCAAAACCGTAAAGGTGTTGAGCGCGCTTTTCGACATCCGATAGGCCAGCATCACCTCATCGGCGGCAACACTGGAATGATCGAGAGTGGCAAACGACGCGGTCGCACTCGATAGATTGAAGATGCGGGCACCCGCGCCCAGCAGCGAAAGCAAGTATCTGGTCACCCTCGCCGGTCCAACAGTGTTGATCTCCAAGGTTTCCCGCAGAACATCTGGATCCAGCATGGCTTCGACAGTGTCGTCCACTGGATCGAGCAGAACACCCGCATTGTTCACGAGAATGTCGAGTGACCCATGTGTCCTGCCGATCTCGGCCGCGGCCTCGGCAACACTGACGTCGGAGCTGACATCGATAACGACCGACTCTGCCACCAACCCGTCGTCAGCTAGCCGGGCTACCGCGTCCAGACCCGACTTCCGCTCGCGCGCACCGATGATCACCCGGGCGCCGGCTGCATTTAATGCACGAACCGTAGCAAATCCCAATCCGCGGTTGCCGCCGGTCACCAGCACGACGGGCGCGTTCGCAGTCAAGTGTCGCGACCTCCAGAAAGCGGCGATGGCATCAGGCGGAGCACGATCTGTGCAGGTGAGCGCTGGATCAATGCATGCGCTATACGCTAATATCGTGTACTATACGATCATACCGGCAGGGCGATCAAGCCCTCGGGCAGGTCAACGAGGCCGGCAGGTAGGCCCGTCGATGGGAGGCACAGCCATGGCGTTGCCGACGGGGGCATGGCCAACCACCCGCAGCAGCATCCGGGCGCGGATCTCGTACGCCGCCGCGACCTGCATGCTGCCCCCGCTCATGCGGCGCATCATCGCCGCCGACAAAGACGTGCCATTCTCGGTGCGCAGCGCCACCGTGGGGCGGCGGATCAATACCCTCGCGCGCTTGCAACGACGGCGCCCGTTTCCCGGATTGTCCGTCACCCGCCACGCCGTCGCCGACGGCGTCACGGTCGAGACCCTGCAGATCGCCGACTGCAGCGCGCGGCTGCGCGACGGCGCCATCCTCTACTTCCACGGTGGCGGCTTCTTCATGGGTAGCCTCGACTCCCACCTGCATGTGGCCGCGACCCTTGCTCGTCGCGCACACCGTCCGGTCGTGCATGTCGACTACCGCCAGCACCCCGACTGCACGATCGCCGAGTCGATCGACGACTGCGTCACCGCCTACCGGTGGCTGCTCGCCCAGGGCGCCGGGCCGGTGGTGTGCGTAGGAGATTCCGCCGGCGGATTCCTGGCGTTCGCAACCGCGCTGAGGGCAGCAGCCGAGGGGCTTCCCGCGCCCGCCGGCGTCGTCGGCATCTCCCCCCTGCTCGAGCTGGACGGCGCGGCCCGCACGGCGCACGCGAACGCGTCTCGCGATCCATTTGTCGGGGCCGCGGTGGTGGCATCGATCATCGACTGCGTCGGACCACCGCCGTCGTTGAACGATGAGCTGTCGCCGCTCAACGGCCCGCTCGAAACGCTGCCGCCCGTGCTCATCGTCGCGGCCGAGTCGGAACTGCTGCGCTGCGACGCCGAACGCATGTACGCCGCCCTGACGGCGATCGGACGGCCGGCCACCCTGAAGATCTGGCCGAACCAACTCCACGCCTTCCCGGCGTTGTTGCCGTTCCTCCCGGAAAGCAAGGCCGCATTCGCCACCATCGTCCGATTCATTCGCGCGTGCTTGGACGAGCCCGACCACGCCGACAACACGGCTGCCGGCGAACCGATGAGAGGAGAGCACGGTGTCTGACAAACCAGCCATCGTTCTGGTTCACGGATTCTGGGGCGGTGCCGCGCATTGGGCGAAGGTGATCGTCGCATTGAACCAGCGCGGCTACGACAAACTCCACGCGGTGGAGATGCCACTGACGTCGCTGGCCGACGACACCGCACGCACCCGCAAGATGATCCAACAGATCGACGGCCCGGTGCTGCTGGTCGGCCACTCCTACGGCGGCGCGGTCATCACCGAGGCGGGCGACCTGCCCAACGTGGTCGGGTTGGTGTACGTCGCCGCGTTCGCCCCGGACGCCGGGGAGAGCCCGGGCGGAATCAGCCAGGATCTGCCGCCAGCGGCGTTCGACAACCTCGCTCCCGACTCCGACGGCTATCTGTGGATCAAGGCGGACAAATACCACGAAAGCTTTTGCCAGGATCTGCCCGCCGATGAGGCCTTGGTGATGGCGATTACCCAAAAGGCGCCCCTGGCATCGACTTTCGGTGATGCGATCACAACCCCGGCCTGGAAGACCAAGCCGGTCTGGTATCAGGTGTCCACCCAAGATCGGATGATCAACCCGGACAATGAAAGACGGATGGCCAGGAGAATGAACCCACAAAAGGTGATCGAACTCGACGCCAGCCACGCCTCGTTGGCCTCGCAACCCACGGCCGTGGTCGACTTGATCGACGAAGCAGCGGCTAGTCCACAAGTGCGGCCATAGCGTTGTGCCTGGAACACCGGACGTGGAGTCTGCGGAGCGCATCATCGCGGCACCCGCGGACAGAATATTTGCTCTCCTGACAGATCCGGCCCGACACTGTGAATTCGACGGCTCGGGCGCGGTTCGCGGGGTGCGCGGGCCCACCACCCGCCTGACTCTGGGTAGCCGGTTCGGGATGTCGATGCGCAAGGGCTTGCCGTACGCGATGATCAGCACCGTGATCGAGTACCAAGAGAACCGCCGCCTTGCCTGGCAGACCCGCGGCCCAACGGCCTTGGGCCGATACGTCGGCGGTCGGATCTGGCGTTATGAACTCCAACCCGTCGACGGGGGCACACTGGTGCAGGAAACCTGGGACATCTCAAAGGAGTCGGCGCTGACCAAGTGGATGGTGCGGCCACAGCGTGCAGCGACGCGACGGAATATGGCCGCGACACTGGCTCGCATAGAGCGAATCGTTTGCGGGTAAGGCACGCCGATGGGTCTTCCTGCCCCAGGCCCGGGCCGCACCGCGGTTGTCACCGGCGCCTCGTCGGGGATCGGCTACGAACTCGCTCGGGAATTCGCTGCCCGCGGGCACCACGTCACCCTGGTCGCGCGTCGCGCCGACAGGCTGGAGGAGTTGGCCGCCGACATCTCCCGGTCGGGGGGACAAGCGGCCGTGATCGCCATGGACCTGTCCAACCGGGCCGCGCGGGCAGACCTGCCCAACCGGGTGGCGGCACTCGGCCTAACCACCGATATCCTGGTCAACAACGCGGGCCTGTCGACGCTTGGGCCTGTGGCCGCAGCCGACCCCGCCGGCGAGATGCACATGATCGAGGTAGATGTGATCGCGGTGGCAGACCTGTGCACCCGGTTTCTGCCGGGCATGGTCGAACGAGGCCGCGGCGCCGTCCTCAACGTCGCCTCCACCGGCGCCTTCCAACCGCTACCTGGCCAGGCGGGCTATGGAGCCTGCAAAGCCTTCGTGCTGTCATACACCCAGGGCCTGTGCGGCGAACTGTCCGGCACCGGTGTGACCGCAACGGTGCTTTGCCCCGGGCCGGTGGACACCGGCTTCGGTGAGGCCGCAGGCATTTCGAAGCAAGACGCCCAGTCCGCGCTGCCGGCGTTCCTATGGATCAGCCCCCAAACGGTGGCCCGCACCGCGGTCGATGCGCTGGCGAAGGGCCATATCGTCGTGATACCAGGTTTGGCTAACCGGCTTGCCGCAGTCCTGGGACGGCTCACCCCGAACCGGCTACTGGTCCCGTTGCTGGCCAAGGGACATCCGGGCTTGCGTTCTTGACCGTGACGCCGGCCTGGTCTACCAGTCTCGATGCCTGACGAGGTGGCGACACCAACCTTCACTAACGATGCGGGCCGTATCGCAACCCGGTCAGACGTACAGGGTACTTTATGGTCCAGTAGAATGCCGGCGAGGAGGCGACATGGTGAATCCGCGGGCGACCAATGAGGACCTGACCGCCAAAGCACGAATCCGCAACGCCGCCCTGGACCTGTATGCGCAATACGGTGAGGATCGAGTCTCGTTGCGCGACATTGCTTCTGCAGCCGGGGTGACGCTGGGCCTGGTACAACACCACTTCAAGACCAAGGCCGGCTTGCGGGACGCGGTGGACCAGTTGGTGGTGGACTATTTCGCCCACGCGCTCGCCGAGGTCCCCGCCGAGCCGGCACCCGGCGCGTCGCGGCGGCACGCGACGAGGCCGTGGCGGCCATGCTCCGCGACAACCCACCCGTAGTGAACTACGTGCGGCGGGCACTCTTGGAGCCCTCCGAGGACCGGATGCACCTCCTCGATGTGCTGATCGACCTGACCCGCCGCGAAGTCGCCACCCTGCGCGGATCCGGACTCGCCTCCACCAAACGCCCCGAATCCACCCAGATCCTGGCCGTGTTGGTGCGGCAGATGGGTGAGCTGCTGTTGCAACCGATGGTCGATGCGGTGTGGGAGCGCGTCGCCGCCTCGGTCGACGACCCAAAGCCGCGGCTGCACATCACCGTCGACGGTTGATCGACGCGCACCATCCCCACCTCGTGCGGTCGGAGACGGTGACGCGTTGCCCGTAGCCGTCGGCGAGTTCGTCGGCACACGGGAGGAAGGGTCCTTTCCGCCGACCCCATCACCTAGCTCGATTCACCCCAGACAAGCTCACCGTGGGCGCATTGGGTCGGCATCGTTCGCCCAGGCCTTGCCCCATCTACAATACGCCTGTATTGTAGACAACACGCGTGACTAATTAGGAGGTCTGCGATGGGGAGTTCGACCACCGGTCGCCCGGCCACGCTGTGTGAGGCGTTTCAGGCCACCGCGGCCAAGTTCCCAGACCTGGTTGCGCTGCGCACGATCGGCGACACCACCACCATCACGTGGCGGCAGTACCGCGATCGGGTGCAGGCGATCGCGGCTGGGCTGGCCGGGCTCGGCGTCGGGCGCGGCGACACCGTGACGCTGATGATGACCAACCGGCCCGAATTCCACCTGTGCGACACGGCGGTGCTGCACACCGGCGCCACCCCGTTTTCGGTGTACAACACCAACCCGCCCGAAGTGCTGTCCTACCAGTTCGACAACGCCGACAACCGGGTGGTGATCTGCGAAAGCCAGTTCCTGCCACAGATCTCCGCAGCCATCGCACAGGGCGGCCGCGTCGAGCACATCGTCTGCGTCGACGACGCACCCGACGGCACCATCGGGCTGGGCCACCTGGAGGCGTCCCCGGCGTCCGGCTTCGACTTCGAGGGGTCGTGGCGGTCGGTGCAACCCGACGACGTCCTCACCATCGTCTACACCTCCGGGACCACCGGCCCGCCGAAGGGGGTCGAGCTCACCCACACCAACTTCATCGAAAACGCCCGGATCACCGAGGAATTCGGCGGGGTCGGGTTCGCCGACCGCAGCGTGTCGTATCTGCCCGACGCGCATGGCGCGAACCGCTGGTTCACGCACTACCAGAACCTGCTCTACGGCTTGCAGATCACCACCGTCGACGACGTCAAGGCCGTGCTCGGTGCGTTGACCGAAGTCCGGCCGACGGTGTTTATCGGCGTGCCGCGGATCTGGATCAAAGCCAAGGCCGGCCTGGAGGCCGCCCTCGCCGCGGAGTCACCCGCCAAGCAAGCCCTTGCCGCCTGGGCGTTCAGCGTGGGCCAAGCCAAGGTCCGCGCGGCTTCGGAGGGGCGTGGACGCGGGCTAGCCGATAAACTGCAATACGCGGTCGCCGACCGGCTGGTGCTGTCGAGTGTGCGCGCCCGGTTGGGCATGGATCACTTACGCATCGTCGTCACCGGCGCAGCACCGATCCCGCCGGAGGTTCACGAGTTCGTTCTCGGTCTGGGTATCCCGCTGTGCGAGGGATACGGGATGACCGAATGCACGGCCGCGGCAACCGTAAACCGCCCGGAGCGGATCAAGATCGGGACCGTGGGCACCCCGGTCCCGGGAACCGAGGTCACCCTCGCACCCGATGGCGAGGTCCTGCTGCGCGGCAAGAACATCATGCGCGGTTACCGCAAAGCCCCGGAGAAGACCGCCGAGGCCATCGAGTCCGACGGCTGGCTGCACACCGGCGATATCGGCGAAATCGACGCCGACGGCCACCTGCGCATCGTCGACCGTAAGAAAGAACTCATCATCAACGCCGCCGGCAAGAACATGTCGCCGACCAACATCGAGAACGCCATCGCCGCCAATTGCCCGCTGGCCGGGCCGGTCGCGGTGATCGGTGACGCCCGGCCCTACAACACCGCGCTGATCACACTCGACCCCGACGCCATCGCGACATTCGCCCAGAAACACGGGCTTTCGGAATCGGCGTCGGAGCTAGTCAACGACCCAATGGTGCGTGCGGAAATCGAGGCCGGGATCGCCGCCGCCAACCGCAAGCTGTCCCGAGTCGAGCAGATCAAGCGATTCACCGTGCTGCCCGACACCTGGGAACCCGGAAGCGCATACCTGACGCCGACGGCCAAGCTTAAACGCAAACCAATCGCCACGGGCTACGCCGCCCAGATCGACGCCATGTACGCCACGGCGGACCAACCCGTCTCCGGAGCAGGCAATCGATGATTCGCAGAGGAGCCGCGATGACCAGCCACCCCGGGAATCCGTCGTTTGATGTGTTTGCACTGCCCGACGAGCACGTGGAGTTGCGTGCGGCGATTCGGGCGTTGGCGGAGAAGGAGATCGCGCCGTATGCCAAGGAGGTTGATGAGCGGGCCCGGTTCCCCGAGGAAGCTTTAGCGGCGCTGAATGCGTCGGGGTTTAATGCGGTGCATGTGCCCGAGGAGTACGGGGGTCAGGGCGCGGATTCGGTGGCCGCGTGCATTGTGATCGAAGAGGTGGCGCGGGTGGACGCGTCGGCGTCGTTGATTCCGGCGGTCAACAAGTTGGGCACGATGGGCCTGATCTTGTCCGGGTCGCAGGAGCTTAAGGCGCAGGTGTTGCCGTCGTTGGCGTCGGGGGAGGCGATGGCCTCTTATGCGCTGAGCGAGCGGGAGG
>PPEA01000021.1 GCA_002967005.1 Mycobacterium talmoniae | reverse complement strand
CCCGGTGACGGCGGTGGTCGCGGCCGCGATCGGCCTGCTGGTGCTGCTGCTGATCCGTCAGCTGGTGCGCCGCGCCGGCGACGACGCCTGACCGTGGGCGTGACCTTTCGGCCCACCGCCGACCTCGTCGACGACATCGGGCCCGACGTGCGCAGCTGCGATCTGCAGTTCACCCAGTACGGGGGCCGCGAACAGTTTGCCGGCCCGATTCACACCGTGCGCTGCTTCCAGGACAACGCGCTGCTGAAATCGGTGCTCTCCGAGCCGGGCGAGGGCGCGGTGCTGGTGATCGACGGCGCCGGATCGCTGCACACCGCGCTGGTCGGCGACGTGATCGCCGAGCTGGCCCGCAGCAACGGCTGGGCCGGGCTGATCGTGCACGGGGCGGTGCGCGATGCGGCGACCCTGCGCACCCTCGACATCGGGATCAAGGCGCTGGGGACCAACCCCCGCAAAAGCACCAAGACCGGTGCCGGCGAACGCGACGCCGTCGTCGAGCTCGGGGGTGTCTCCTTCGTGCCCGGCGACATCGCCTACAGCGACCACGACGGCATCGTGGTGGTCGGTTCCTAACGCGACCTCCTAGCGCGAGCAGACACAAAAGCCCCTAGTAACGTGGTTACAGGGGGCTTTTGTGTCTGCTCGGCGGGGGGACTACACCGCGACCGGGGCGCGGTGGGTGGTGAAGTGCAGGGCCTCGTCGTCGACGCGGCCGCGGCGGATCAGCCGCACATCGAGCAGGTAGTTCTGCTTGAGCCGCCACGGGAACTGCGAACCGGCCTTCGGCAGATAGTCCAGCGCGCGCAGCACATAGCCCGGGGTGAAGTCCATCAGCGGCCGCTCCTCCACCGAGTCGCCGGGGTGATCGGGCACCACGGTGTCGAAGCCGTGGGCGTCCATGTAGTTGAGCAGCCGGCAGACGAACTCCGAGACCAGGTCGGCCTTGAGCGTCCACGACGCGTTGGTGTACCCGATGGTGAACGCCATGTTCGGCAGCCCGGTCAACATCAGGCCCTTGTAGCACATGGTGTCGTTAAGCTCGATCGGCACGCCGTTGCGCCGGATCTCCGCACCACCGAACAGCTGCAGGTTCAAACCCGTTGCGGTGATGATGATGTCGGCGGCCAGCTCCTCCCCGGAGCTCAGCTTGATGCCGGTCTTGGTGAACGTGTCGATGGTGTCGGTGACCACGTCGGCCCCGCCCTTGCGGATGGTGCGGAACAGGTCGCCGTTGGGCGCCAGGCACAGCCGCTGATCCCACGGCTTGTAGCTCGGGCCGAAGTGCTTCTCGACGTCGTAGCCGGCGGGCAGCCGGCGCTTGGCCATGGTCAGCAGCGTCTTGCGCATGTAGTTGGGGAACCGCCGGGACAGCTGGTACTGCGCGGTGGAAAAGCCGATCGCCTTCCACCGGTTCACTACGTGCGCGGCCTTAGCGGGCAGCAGCCGGTTGGCCCGCTCGGCGACCGGGTCGACCAACGGTAGCGACCCGATGTAGGTGGGGGAGCGCTGCAGCATGGTCACGTGCCCGGCGCCGGAGTTCACCAGGGACGGGATCAGCGTCACCGCGGTGGCCCCGGAGCCGATCACGACGATCTTCTTGCCCGCGTAGTCCAGATCCTCCGGCCAGTGCTGCGGGTGCACGATGGTGCCCTCGAAGTCCTCGGCGCCGGGGAACTGCGGCGAGTAACCCTCGTCGTAGTTGTAGTAGCCGCTGCAGGCGAACAGGAACGAGCAGGTGATCTCGCGCTGCTCGCCCTCGCTGTCCACGGTGAGCGTCCAGCGGTTGTCGGCGTCGGACCAGTCGGCGGCCACCACCTTCTGGCGGTAGCGGATGTGCTGGTCGATGCCGTTCTCGGCGGCGGCCTCCTTGACGTAGGCCTTGATCGACGCACCGTCGGCGATGGACTGGGCCGACTCCCACGGCTTGAACCGGAAGCCCAGCGTGAACATGTCCGAGTCGGAGCGGATGCCCGGGTACTTGAACAGGTCCCAGGTGCCACCGAGGTCGTCGCGGCGCTCGAGGATCACGTAGCTCTTGGTGGGGCAGCGGTCCTGCAGATGCCAGGCGGCGCTGATGCCCGAGATGCCGGCGCCGACGATGACAACGTCGAGGTGTTCGTTCATGGGACCAACGGTATCAACACGGTGTTGAGTTGGTCAACAGTGTGTCGATTTTTTCAACATCGAGTAAAGTAGCGGTCGTGACTACCGCCAGCCCCGCCCGCGCCACCCGCGGTCGGCGTTCGACACGCCCGTCGGGCGACGACCGTGAACTGGCCATCCTGACCACCGCGGAACGGCTGCTGGAGCAGCGCCCGCTCACCGACATTTCGGTCGATGACCTGGCCAAAGGCGCCGGTTTGTCCCGCCCGACGTTCTACTTCTACTTCCGCTCCAAAGACGCCGTGCTGCTCACCCTGTTCGAGCGGGTGATCGTCGAAGCCGACTCCGCAATGGAAGCCATGGCCGCCGACCCGCCGGCCGACATCAAAGAGCTCTGGCGCACCGGCATCAACGTCTTCGTGGAGACGTTCGGTTCGCATCGCGCGGTCTCCCTGGCCGCCGATGCCGCCCGCACCAACGCCGACATCCGCGAGCTGTGGTCGCGGTTCATGCAGAAGTGGGTCGGCCACATCGCGGTGGTGATCGAAGCCGAACGCGCCCGCGGCGCGGCGCCGGTGACCCTGCCCGCCCACGACCTGTCCGCCGCGCTGAACCTGCTCAACGAGAAGATGATGCTGGCCACGTTCGGGGACGAGCGCCCGTCGGTGACCGACGAGCACCTGCTCGACACCCTGGTGCACATCTGGGTCGCCAGCGTCTACGGCGACCCCTCTCAACCGCGAGCGAGCGTGTCCCCGGTCGACACGCCGGCCTGATTCCCGGGTCTGCGCACGCTCGCCCGAGAAACACCGCCCACCTGTCCCACCCTAATGCGAACATATGTTCGTGTCGGGTTTGGCGACGATCCTGCATGCGGACCTGGACTCCTTCTACGCGTCGGTCGAACAACGCGACGACCCCGCGCTGCGCGGCCGGCCCGTCATCGTCGGCGGCGGGGTGGTGTTGGCCGCCAGCTATGAGGCGAAGGCCTTCGGGGTGCGCACCGCCATGCCGGGTGCCCAGGCCCGGCGGCGTGTGCCCGCAGGCCGGCGGTGGTGCCGCCGCGGATGCGGCCTACGACC
>PPEA01000209.1 GCA_002967005.1 Mycobacterium talmoniae | reverse complement strand
TGTTCGGGGTGCCCGCCGCCGAACTCAGCGTGACCGACTTCGACGCGGGCCCGGTGCTGGGCCGCGCGGCGGCCGAACTCCACGAACGGAGCACCGAAGCACGCCGGTGGCCGGAGGCCTTCGCGTTGGTGACGAACTACCTGGTGGCTGCCCGGCAACGGCGCGACCGGGTGACCGTGCGCCCCGAGGTGGCCTATGCCTGGCACCTGCTGGAGCGCACGCCGGGGCCGGGCGCCGGTGGGCGCGCTCGCCGAACGGGTCGGGGTGAGCACCCGGCACCTGAGCACATTGTTTCGCCGCGAAGTGGGTCGCACGCCCAAGACGGTCGCGATGCTGATGCGGTTCGAGTACGCGGCCGCCCGGATCGCCGACGCGGCGCGCCGGCGCCAGCGGGTTGACCTGGCCGGGATCGCCGCGGACGCCGGGTACTGCGACCAGGCCCACCTGACCCGTGAGTTCGTGCGGTTCACCGGCGTGTCGCCGCGGGTCTGGCTGGCCGACGAGTTCCAAAACATCCAAGACGGCGGCCACCACGTCCGATCAGAGTGGTGCCATGACCAATTCGAATCCGACCGTCTGGTTGACCCTGCAGGCGCATAACGCGCCGAAACTCATCGACTACTACGTCGACACCTTCGGTTTCGTCGTCACCGCCCGCTGCGGCGACGGCGACACCGTCGACCACGCCGAGCTGAGCTGGCCCGACGGCGCCGGCGGCGTCATGCTCGGCAGCTACAAACCCGGCACCGAGTGGTGCCGCGAACCGGGCACCGCGGGCGGCTACGTCGTCACTACCGACCCCGCCGCGCTCTACGAACGCGTGCTGCAGCACAAAGCCGACATCGTCCGGCCGCTGGCCGACACCGACTACGGCGCCCGCGAGTTCGCGGTGCGTGATCCGGAGGGCAACCTGTGGTCGTTCGGCGACTATGCCGGAGCGCCGCAGCAGGCCTGAGCGGGGCACAATGGGCAGGTGACGAACCGCCGCCGCCGCGTGCTGATCCTGGGTTCCACCGGCTCGATCGGCACCCAGGCGCTGCAGGTCATCGCCGCCAACCCGGACCGCTTCGAGGTGGTCGGGCTGGCCGCCGGTGGCGGGCGCCCGACCTGATCGCGC
>PPEA01000208.1 GCA_002967005.1 Mycobacterium talmoniae | reverse complement strand
CGATTGGCGGGTGAGCCAACCGGTTTCGCCGCTGCACCTGGTCCTCGGGGATGAAGAGCTGCTGGTCGAGCGGGCCGTGGCGAGCGTGCTGCGCGCGGTGCGCGCGCAGGCCGGCGCCGACGACATTCCGGTGGACCGGCTGCGGGCCGGGGACGTCGACACCCACGAGCTCGCCGAGCTGTTGAGCCCGTCGTTGTTCGCCGACGAGCGGGTCGTCGTGCTCGACGCCGCCGGCGAGGCCGGCAAGGACGCGGCCGCACTGATCGCGTCCACCGCCGCCGACATGCCGTCGGGCACCGTGCTGGTGGTGGTGCACTCCGGCGGCGGACGCGCCAAGGCGCTGGCCGGCCAGTTGCGGGACCTCGGCGCCCAAGTGCATCCGTGCGCGAAGATCACCAAACCCAGCGAGCGCGCCGACTTTGTCCGGGCCGAGTTCAAGGCGCTGCGGGTCAAGGCCACCGAGGAGACGGTGACCGCGCTGCTGGACGCGGTGGGCTCCGATATCCGGGAACTGGCGTCGGCCTGCTCGCAGCTCGTGGCCGACACCGGCGGACACGTCGATGCCGCCGCGGTGCGCCGCTACCACAGCGGCAAGGCGGAGGTGAAGGGCTTCGACATCGCCGACAAGGCCGTCGTCGGGGATGTTGCCGGCGCCGCCGAGGCGCTGCGCTGGGCGATGCTGCGCGGCGAACCGCACGTCGTGCTGGCCGACGCGCTGGCCGACGCGCTGCCGCGGCGACCGCAGTTCGCCCTGCTCAAGGGGCGCCGCAACTACCTGTGCCTGAACAAGGTGCCACGGCGGCACCGAGGCCGCCGACGAGGAACGGCCGCAGGAGGAGCTGTTCAACGCCGCGGTGGCCGCCGCGCTGGGCGCGATGGTCGAGACCAACAGGGTGGCTTCGGCGATGCCGTAGGAGGGTTTGATCGCGGTGGGCGACAACCCGTAGCGGCCGAACGCCGCAGTGAACGTCGTGATCGCGTCGATGCTGACCGGTTCGGAGCCGATGATCATCACGACGTTGCGCAGGTCGATGTCGGCGCCGGGGGCGGGTTGACCGCGTTGCGCGGCCCATTCGTAGGCAAAGTTCGGTGCCGCGGTAACGACCCGGCCCTCCCGCGAGCCGGCCGACAGCGCCTGGATCCAGCGCTGCGGCCGGCGGATGAACGCCGTGGGTGACATCAGGGTGGAATGGCCGCCGTACACCGCGGGGAAGCCGATCATGGACAACCCCATGTCGTGGTAGAGGGGTAACCAGCTGACGCCGTGGGTGTTTCGGTCCAACAAGTCGATCGCCAGGATCATCTGCAGCAGATTGGTGCCGACCGCCCGGTGGGTGACCTCGACGCCGACCGGGGGTCGGGTCGAGCCCGAGGTGTACTGCAGGTGGGAGATGGCGTCGGCATCCAGCTCGACGGGCGCGAACGCTGCCCCGGTCGCATCCGGCACCTGATCGATCACGACGACGTGTGGCCGTCGCAGCCGGGTCTGCTTGTCCAGGAACGCCTCGACGGCGGCCCGCCTGGCCGCGGTGGTCAGCACGACGGCGGGCTGGGCGTCGCGCAGTGCCGTGTCGAGGCGTTCGGCGTGGCCGGGCAGTTCGGGGGCAAACAGCGGCACCGCGATCGTCCCGGCCTTGATGGCGCCGAAGAACCCGGTGACGTAGTCGATGCCTGCGGGGCCAGGATGGCGACCCGGTCGCCGGGCGACGTGATGCGTTGCAGGTGCGCGCCGATGGCGCGCAGCCGCACGCCGAGTTGCGCCCAGGTCAGCTCGATGAGCTGTCCGTCCTCGCGGCTGGTGTGGTCCAGGTAGCGGTAGGCCGTGGTATCCGCGACATTGGCGATGTTGCGGTCGATGAGGGAGATCAGCGTGACCCCGGGCGGCAGCGCGATCCCGCCGTCGGCGTCCAGGCAGTCCTCGATCTGGAACAGGCCGGTGGGTGCCACAACATCGTGCTCAGAACCGCGCGCCATGGGGGCAAGTCTAGGTTTGGGCCTCAGCCGCTGGGTTCGCTGATCTTGACCAGCATCTTGCCGATGTTGGCCCCGGTGAACAGCCCGTTGAGCGCGTCGACGCAGGACTCGATACCCTCCATCACCGTTTCCCGGTGCACCAGCCGCCCGTCGGCTTCCCACTGGCGAAGCGCGGCGAACGCCTCATCGAAGCGGCTCCACTGATCCAGCGCGTTGAATCCCTGCATCAGCGCGGTTTTGGACAGCAGGTTCACGTAGTTTGCCGGCCCCGGATGCTCGCCGGTCAGATAGCTGGAGATCACCCCGCACAGCACCACCCGGGCCTTGGGCGCCAGCCGGCCCAGCACCGCGTCCAGGATCGGACCGCCGACGTTGTCGAAGTAGACGTCGACCCCGCGGGGGCACTGCTGCTTGAGTGCGGCCGGCAGGTCGCCCTGACGGTAGTCGAGGCAGGCGTCGAACCCGAAGTCCTCGACGACCGCCCGGCACTTGTCCGGGCCGCCCGCGATGCCCACCACCCGGGCCCCCGCGATCTTGGCGATCTGCCCGGCCACCGAGCCCGTCGCGCCGGCGGCGGCCGAGACCACCACGGTCTCGCCCGGCTGGGGCGACCGATGCCGGTCATCCCGAAGTAGGCGGTGGCCCCGGTCGGCCCGTAGACCGACATGATGGCCAGCTGATCGGTCGCCCCGGGGATCGGCGTGGTGAACAGGTCATCGCGGACGATCACGTACTGCTGAAAGCCGGTCAGGGTGGTGACCACGTCGCCGACGGCATAGGCATCGCAGCGCGACGCCACCACCTCGCCGATCCCGGCCGCCCGGATCACCTCGCCGAGCTGCACCGGCGGGAAGTAGCTGGGCTGGTCGTCGAGCCAGGTCCGCGCCGCCGCGTCGATGCCCACGTAGGTGGTCCGGACCAGTGCTTCCCCGTCGGCGGGTTCGGGGACCGGCGACGTCACCAGCTCGGTGTCGCCGGGCTGGACCAGCCCGCTCGGACGGCGTCGGAGCACGATCTGCAGATTCGTCGGTTCTGTCACGCCGCCGAAACTACCGAAAGCGCAGGCTACTTCGGGTGATTAAGCCAGATCGCGCCGCCGCGAACCGCACCGGCGCCACGCGGGATCGCCCCCACATGTTTCGACGGGGCGATTGCAGGCTATATCGTGCAATTGTGCCTGAGATGAATCGCCGCAGCGTGATGTTGATGATGGGGATCGGCGCCGTAGCCGCCGCCACCCCACTCCCGCAAGCACGGGCCAACCCCGCTCCCCCGCTGTCACCGGCGGGTCCGGCGCCCGCACCGGCCGCACCGCCCGGGAGTTCGTCCGCGGGCGGCTTCATCTTCCACGACGAGTTCGACGGCCCGGCCGGTTCGGCCCCCGACCCCTCGAAGTGGACGATCTCCAATCACCGGACCCCGGTCAAGAACCCGGTGGGCTTCGACAGACCCGAGTTTTGGGGCCAGTACCGGGACAGCCGCGAAAACGTATTCGTCGACGGCAATTCCAACCTGGTCTTGCGCGCGACCAAGGACGGCGACGGTTTTTTCGGCGGCCTGGTGCACGGCAACTGGCGCGGCGGCATCGGCACCACCTGGGAGGCCCGGATCAAACTCAACTGCCAGACCGCCGGCTGCTGGCCGGCTGGTGGTTGTCCAATGACGATCCCGGCCGCGAGGGCGAGATCGACCTGATGGAGTGGTACGGCAACGGCGAGTGGCCGTCGGGAACCACGGTTCACGCGGATCCGTTCGGTACCGCGTTCGAGACCCATCCGATCGCGGTGGACGGGGCCTGGCACACCTGGCGCTGCACCTGGGATCACAACGGCATGTACTTCTGGCAGGACTACGTCAACGGCGCCGAACCCTACTTCACCGTCCCGGCGGTCGGCATTGAGGACCTCGAAGAACCGGTCCGCAAATGGCCGTTCAACGACCCCGATTACACGGTGTTTCCGGTGCTGAACCTGGCGGTCGGCGGTTCCGGCGGCGGCGACGCCACCAAGGGCAGCTACCCCGCGGACATGCTGATCGACTGGGTGCGCGTCTTCTGACGAACCCGCGCCACCGGCGTGGTCAAAATGGCCTGTCGTGCAGCACCATGCCGACGAACAGGTACACCATGCACGCCAGCAGGTTCAGGGTGGCCAGCACCAAACCCGCCACGATCAGCCACTGAATGCCGCGCCGCTTGAGGCGGGTGATGGCCGCTTGCCGCTCTTCGCGGCGGGTTTCGGTGGCGACCAGCGCGAACTGAATGGCGACCAGTTCATCGGGGGTGGCGGCCGCGCCGGCCGCGGTTTGCTGCAGCCGTGCCGCGGGAATGTCGACGCCCACCCGGGCGAAGCGCCGGCTCATCCGCCGCGCCTGGCCGCCGCCGAGGGCATGGCCTCGGGTGGGTTGACCGCGCCCCGGTCCGGCCCATCCGCCGCCCCACAGGTTTGACGGCGCCGCCATAGCCTCTCACTCTAGGCCTTCGCCGGTGATTTGGGAGTACATCGTGGGTTTCACCGCGGTCCCCGTGCCGACCCGGTCAGCGGTGCACCGCTTCGACGCTCGCATTCGGCCACGCGAAACACGGCACGGTGGGACACTGGGCACCGTCGGGGGGGAAACCACGCTGAACAGGAGCAAAAGCATGGCCAGCGCCGAAGCGGATGTCCAAGCCCGTACACCGTTCGAGCAGGACGTCGCCGCCACGCAGGAATACTTCGACAGCCCGCGGTTCGACGGGATCACCCGCCTCTATACGGCCCGGCAGGTCGTCGAGCAGCGCGGCACCATCCCCACCGACTACACCGTGGCGCGCAAGGCCGCCGAGGAGTTCTATCCCCGCCTGCGGGAACTGTTCGCCCAGCGCAAGAGCATCACCACCTTCGGCCCCTACTCGCCGGGGCAGGCCGTGGTGATGAAGCGGATCGGCATCGAGGGCATCTACCTCGGTGGCTGGGCGACGTCGGCGAAGGGCTCCATCAGCGAGGATCCCGGACCCGACCTGGCCAGCTATCCGCTGAGCCAGGTGCCCGAGGAAGCCGCCGGGCTGGTCCGCGCCCTGCTCACCGCCGACCGCAACCAGCAGTACCTGCGGTTGCAGATGACCGACGCGCAACGCGCCGCCACCCCGGCCGTGGACTACCGGCCGTTCATCATCGCCGACGCCGACACCGGTCACGGCGGTGACCCGCACGTGCGCAACCTGATCCGCCGCTTCGTCGAGGCCGGGGTGCCCGGCTATCACATCGAGGACCAGCGCCCCGGCACCAAGAAGTGCGGGCATCAGGGCGGCAAGGTGTTGGTGCCCTCCGACGAACAGATCAAGCGGCTCAACACCGCCCGCTTCCAGCTGGATGTGATGCGGGTGCCCGGCATCATCGTCGCGCGCACCGACGCCGAGGCCGCCAACCTGATCGACAGCCGCGCCGACGAGCGCGACCAGCCGTTCATCCTGGGCACCACCAACCTGAAGATTCCGTCCTACAAAGCGTGTTTCCTGGCGATGATGCGGCGCTGCTACGAATCGGGGCTGACCGAACTCAACGGCCACCTGCTCTACGCCCTGCCGGACGGCGAGTACGCGGCCGCCGACGCCTGGCTGCAGCGGCAGGGCATCGCCGACCTGATCGGCCGGGCCGCCGCGGGTCAGCAAAACGGCGAACAGAAGTCGATCGACGCCCTCTACGACGAGGTCGAGTCCAAGTTCGTCGACGCCTGGCAGGACGACGCCGGGCTGATGACCTACGGCGAAGCGGTGGCCGAGCTGCTCGAGTTCGGCGAGCGGGAGGGCGAGCCGCGCGATATGACCGCCGCCGAGTGGCGCACGTTCGCCGAGCGGGCACCGCTGTACACCGCGCGGGAGAAGGCCCGCGAACTGGGCGCCGACCCCGGCTGGGACTGCGAACGGGCCAAGACACCCGAGGGCTACTACCAGGTCCGCGGCGGTATCCCCTACGCGATCGCCAAGTCGCTGGCGGCCGCACCGTTCGCCGACCTGCTGTGGATGGAGACCAAGACCGCCGATCTCGCCGACGCCCGGCAATTCGCCGAGGCGATCCACGCCGAGTACCCCGACCAGATGTTGGCCTACAACCTGTCGCCGTCGTTCAACTGGGACACCACCGGGATGAGCGACGACGAAATGCGGGCCTTCCCCGCCGAACTCGGCAAGATGGGGTTCGTCTTCAACTTCATCACCTACGGCGGGCACCAGGTCGACGGGGTGGCCTCCGAGGAGTTCGCGGCCACCCTGCTGCAGGACGGCATGCTGGCGTTGGCCCGGCTGCAACGCAAGATGCGGCTGGTCGAGTCGCCCTACCGCACCCCGCAAACCCTGGTCGGCGGGCCGCGCAGCGACGCCGCGCTGGCCGCCTCCTCGGGCCGCACCGCCACCACCAAGGCGATGGGCGAAGGCTCCACCCAGCACCAGCACCTGGTGCAGACCGAGGTGCCCAAGAAGCTGTTGGAGGACTGGCTGGCGCTGTGGAGCGAGCACTACCAGATGCCCGAAAAGCTGCGCGTGCAACTGCGTCCGACCCGCCCCGGCTCGGACGTGCTGGAGCTCGGCATCTACGACGGCGAGGACAAACTCGCCAACGTGATCGTCGACCCGATCAAAGACCGGCACGGCCGCAGCATCCTGACGGTGCGCGACCAGAACACCTTCGCCGAGAAGCTGCGGCAAAAGCGGCTGATGACGTTGATCCACCTGTGGCTGGTGCACCGCTTCAAGGCCGACGCGGTCTACTACGTCACCCCCACCGAGGACAACCAGTACCAAACCCAGAAGATGAAGTCGCACGGCATCTTCCGCGACGTGCACCAGGAGGTCGGCGAGATCATCGTCGCCGACGTGAACCAGCCCCGCATCGATGAGCTGCTGGCTCCCGACCGCGAGGCCCTGGGCCGCCTGATCCGCAAAGAGGACTAGCAGTCCTTGCGCGAGCGTGCGTGTCCCCGGTCGACACGCCGAACGATTTACCGGGTCTGCGCACGCTCGTGCGCCGCTGGAATGCCTTGTGTCAACTAGGGTTCAGCCACTATCGCCAACCTCCGGAAAAGTCTTGACTTATTCCAGAAAACGGCGTCAGATGGGTGCCATGCCGTCCACGGCGGACTTCGCCGAGCAGCTGCGTGAGGCGCAGCTGCGTGTGACGCGGCCCCGGGTGGCCGCCCTCGAGGCCGTGCACGGGCATCCGCACGCCGACACGGAGACCATTTTTTCAGCCGTGCGCGCCGCGCTGCCCGAGGTGTCCCGGCAGGCCGTCTACGACGTGCTGTCGGCGCTGACCGCCGCCGGCCTGGTGCGCCGCATCCAGCCGTCCGGCTTCGTCGCACGCTACGAATCGCGGGTCGGCGACAACCACCACCACTTGGTGTGTCGCTCCTGCGGGGCCATCGAGGACGTCGACTGCGCCGTCGGCGAGACGCCCTGCCTCACCCCCTCCGATGACGGCGGATTCGCCCTGGACGAAGCCGAAGTCATCTATTGGGGGTTGTGCCCGACCTGTTCGGCCTCGCCCACCTGACCACAGCCCAATTCACCTACCGCCGAAAGGAAGCACCCGATGTCCGAGAGCGAAGCCCCGGCAATCCCCTCCCCGACCCCCAAGGCGCATCGGCCGATGACCAACCGGGACTGGTGGCCGGACCAGCCGGACCTGGGCGTCCTGCGCAAGCACCTGGCGCAGACCGACCCGCTGGGTGAGGACTTCAACTACGCCGAAGAATTCAAGACCCTCGATCTTGAGGCGCTCAAACGCGATGTCCTCGAGGTGATGACGACGTCACAGGACTGGTGGCCCGCCGACTACGGCCACTACGGGCCGCTGTTCATCCGGATGAGTTGGCACGCCGCGGGCACCTACCGCATCCACGACGGCCGCGGCGGCGGCGGCGAAGGCGCGCAGCGCTTTGCGCCGCTGAACAGCTGGCCCGACAACGTGATCCTGGACAAGGCGCGCCGGCTGCTGTGGCCGGTCAAGAAGAAGTACGGCCGCAAGATCTCCTGGGCCGATCTGATCATCTTCGCCGGCAACTACGCGCTGGACGCGATGGGGTTCAAGACCTTCGGGTTCGGCTTCGGCCGCGAAGACATCTACGAACCGGACGAGATCTTCTGGGGCCCCGAGGACACCTGGCTGGGCGACGAACGCTACAGCGGAAAACGGGACCTGGCCGCTCCGCACGGCGCCACCCAGATGGGTCTGATCTACGTGAATCCCGAGGGCCCCAACGGTAAACCGGATCCGCTGGCCGCGGCCATCGACATCCGCGAGACGTTCGGCCGGATGGCGATGAACGACGTGGAGACCGCCGCCCTGATCGTCGGCGGGCACACCTTCGGCAAGACGCACGGGGCCGGCGACGCCAGCCTCGTCGGCCCGGAGCCCGAGGGCGCCCCGCTGGAGCAGCAGGGCCTGGGCTGGAAGAGCGCGTTCGGCTCCGGTGTGGGTCGCGACGCGATCGGCAGTGGGCTGGAGGTGGTGTGGACGAACACCCCGACGAAGTGGGACAACAGCTTCCTGGAGATCCTGTACGGCTACGAGTGGGAGCTGACCAAGAGCCCCGCCGGCGCCTACCAGTGGACGGCCAAGGACGCCGAGCCGGTGATCCCCGACCCGTTCGACAGCTCCGTGAAGCGGCTGCCGACCATGTTGACGACGGACCTGTCGCTGCGCCTGGACCCGATCTACGGGCCGATCACCCGACGCTGGCTGGACCACCCCGAGGAACTCGAGCTGGAGTTCGCCAAGGCGTGGTACAAGTTGCTGCACCGCGACATGGGGCCGGTGACACGGTATCTGGGTCCCTGGGTTCCCGAGCCGCAGCTGTGGCAGGACCCGGTGCCCGCCGTCGACCACCCGCTGATCGACGACACGGACATCGCCGCGCTGAAGGGCAAGCTGCTCGACGCCGGGCTGTCGATCCCCCAACTGGTCTCCACCGCGTGGGCATCGGCGGCCAGCTTCCGCGGCACCGACAAACGCGGCGGGGCCAACGGGGCACGGATTCGCCTGGCGCCGCAAAAGGACTGGGAGGTCAACAACCCGGCCGAACTGGCTAAGGCGCTGCAGGCGCTCGAAAGGGTCCAGCAGGACTTCAACGCGGCGCAGTCCGGTGGCAAGAAGGTGTCGCTGGCCGACGTGATCGTGCTGGGTGGCTGTGCGGCCGTCGAGCAAGCGGCGAAAAACGCCGGGCACGCCGTCACGGTGCCGTTCACGCCCGGACGCACCGACGCCTCGCAGGACCAGACCGATGTGGAGTCGTTCGCGGTGCTCGAACCCAGCGCCGACGGCTTCCGCAATTACCTGCGCGCCGAGGAGAAGTTGTCGGCGGAGATGCTGCTGGTGGACCGGGCGTTCATGTTGAACCTGACCGCCCCGGAGATGACGGTCCTGGTCGGCGGCCTGCGGGCGCTGGGCGCCAACTTCGACCGCAGCAAGCACGGGGTGTTCACCGATCGGCCCGAGGTGTTGACCAACGACTTCTTCGTCAACCTGCTCGACATGGGCAATGAATGGAAGGCGTCGGAGTCGTCGGAGAACGTCTACGAGATTCGTGACCGCGCCAGCGGCACCCTCAAGTGGACGGCCACCGCGGTGGACCTGGCGTTCGGTTCGAACTCGCAGTTGCGTGGTCTGGCCGAGGTGTACGGCGCCGACGACGCGCAGCAGAAGTTTGTGCAGGACTTCGTCGCGGCATGGAACAAGGTGATGAACCTCGACCGCTTCGACCTCACCTGAGGTACCTGCCGCGCCGAGGCTGAAGCGTTGGCATCGAGGCTGAATGCGGTGCGCCGAGCCCGCGTCCAGTGCGTACTTTTTCGAGAATCCACGCGCTGAGTACAGTCTCGGCGCCCTAGCTTCAGTCTCGGTGCACTGGACGCAGGCTGGGCGCCGTAGCTTCAGCCCCGGCGCTGCCAGCTCAGCCTCGGCGCAGCAAGCCGGTGACCTAGCCGCGGGTTTGTTCCCCGGCAGCCCTCAGCGCCGCGACCGCGGGGCCGAACATGGTGGTCTTGATCGCCCCCAATGTGCCCGGGTCTTTTCGCCCAGCGGGCGCAGCACCTCGACCGCGGCGGCGGTCACCGCCCCCTCCCCGGCGGTGGCGTCGACGAGGCCGAGGCCGGCCGCCTCCGTTCCGCCGAAACGGCGCCCCGTGGTCATGGACGCCACCGCGGCCTGCGGGGTGAGTTTGGCCTGAATCAGCGCGGCCATCCCGGGGGTGAACGGAATCCGAATGTCGGCCTCGGGAAAACAGAAGAAGCCGCGGTCGGCGCGCATCACCCGAAAGTCGTGGGCCATCGCCAACATCGCGCCGGCGCCGAATGCGTGACCGACCACCGCCGCGGCGGTCGGCACCGGCAACGTCAGCACCCGCGCCAGCAATCCCTGCACTTTGCCGACATACCAGTCGGCCCGCTCCCCGTGGGCACCGAGCCAGTCCAGATCCAGTCCGTTGGTGTAGAACTTGCCGGTCGCGGTGGTGACCAGGCCGTGCGCGCCGGCCTGGATCACCTCATCGAGCTTCGCCTCGATGTCGTCGAGAAACTCTGGGGAGAAACGGTTTTCGTCGTCACCCAAGTCGAGGATGGCGATCTTGTCGTCGTAGCTGAGGGTCAGGGTCATGCGGCATGTCCTTTCGGTGGTGGCGGTCCGACGGCTAGCACCGCCCGGACCGCGGCGTGCAGATGGTGGCGTGCGGTGGGGCTGCCCAGCCGCTCCCGGCCGAGCACGATGGCGGTGGGCAGGTCGACGATGCAGGTGGTGATGGTGTCGACGGCGTTGGCGTCTTTGCGGTCCCACACGGCGACGGCTAGGCGGATCATCAACTCGACCAGCGACGTGTCGAGTTCGGCTAACCGCGCGGCGATGTCGGTCGGCAGGTCGTCGCCGAGCAGGTCGTCGCGGCGGATGGTCAGCAGCAGCTTCGCCGACTCCGGGTGGCGCTCAGCGAAAGCCACCGGGGCGTCGGCGGCGGTCACGACC
>PPEA01000207.1 GCA_002967005.1 Mycobacterium talmoniae | reverse complement strand
GCCTGGGCGCGGACGGGCGCCGCCGCGCGCTCGACGTGTTCAGCTGGGAATCGGTGGCCGCGCAAACCGTGCAGGTGTATGAACGGGCGATCGAGCGCCGCGGCTCGCGGGCGGCGACGTGCTGACCGTCGACTTCGACCGGCTCGGGGTGGGCCCGGGTAGCACCGTCGATCGACGTCGGCTGCGGCACCGGCCGGCACAGTTTCGCGGCGTATCGCCGCGGCGCCGACATCGTTGCCTTCGACCAAAACGCCGACGACATCAGCGATGTCGCCACCATGTTCGAGGCGATGGCCGAGGCCGGTGAGGCCCCGGCGACCGCCACCGCGCAGGCCGTCGTCGGCGACGCGCTGGCGCTGCCCTACCCGGACGGCAGCTTCGACTGCGTCATCGCCTCGGAAATCTTAGAACACGTCCCCGAGGATGACGCCGCCATCGCCGAGCTGGTCCGGGTACTCAAAGTCGGTGGCACGTTGGCGGTCACGGTGCCCCGCTGGCTGCCCGAGCGGGTGTGCTGGCTGCTGTCCGAGGAGTATCACAGCAACGAGGGCGGCCACGTGCGGATCTACCAGGCCAGCGCGCTGCAGGCCAAGATCACCGCACGGGGGCTGCGGTTCACCCACCAACACCACGCCCATGCGCTGCACGCACCGTTCTGGTGGCTGAAATGCTTTGTGGGCGTGTCCAAGCCGAACCATCCCGCGGTGTCGGCCTACCACAAGCTGCTGGTGTGGGACATGATGTCGCGGCCGTGGGCCACCCGCGCGGCCGAGTCGGTGCTCAACCCGCTGATCGGCAAGAGCGTCGCGCTGTACTTCGAGAAACCGGCGGATCGCGTTGCGCTGGTCTGACCCGGCACCGCCGCCCGCCGTGCCCGGGGTGCTCAGCGCGCAGCAGTGCCGGCAGACCGCGCAGTCGATTGCGGCGGTGCAGGAGTCGTCGGGTGCGATCCCGTGGTCGGCGACCGGGCACACCGACCCGTGGGATCACGTGGAATGCGCGATGGCGTTGACCGCGGCCGGGCTGTGGGAGCCGGCCCGGGCGGCGTTCGAGTGGAGCCGGCACGAACAGCGGCCCGACGGTTCCTGGCCGTTGCAGACCCGTGCCGGTGTTGTCGAAGACGCCAACAGCGACAGCAACTTCTGCGCCTACATCGCCACCGGGGTGTGGCATCACGTGCTGGTCACCGGCGACCGCGGGTTTGCCACCAGCATGTGGCCGACGGTGTTCGCGGCGATCGAGTTCGTGCTCGAGCTGCAGCTGGCCGGCGGCGAAATCTGTTGGGCACGAGCGACCTCCGGGCCGGTGCCGGAAGCGCTGCTGACCGGCTGCGCCAGCATCTACCACAGCATCCGGTGCGCGCTGGCGTTGGCGAACTATCTGGACACGCCGCAGCCGGAGTGGGAGCTGGCGCTGGGACGGTTGGGGCACGCGATCGTCGCGCATCCGTCGGCGTTCACCGAGAAGCCGCACCACTCCATGGACTGGTACTACCCGATGCTGGGCGGGGCGTTGCGCGGCCAGGCCGCCAGCGACCGGCTGGCCGCGCGCTGGGACGACTTCGTGGTCGACGGCCTGGGCATCCGCTGCGTCGACGACC
>PPEA01000206.1 GCA_002967005.1 Mycobacterium talmoniae | reverse complement strand
CGCCGAAACCTGCGAGCTGGTGCTGGCGCTGGACGCGATGGGCCGGCGCGACGCCCGCGCAGCAACAGTTCGCGGCGATGCAGCATCTGCGCGACACGACGGATCCTATTGGACCGGGCTGGTTTTCGCCGACGGCAACGCTGGCCGGTGGAGCGCACCACCTGGACCGGGGCCGCGGTGATCCTGGCCGCCGACGCGCTGGCGAACGCCACCGGCGCCAGCGGCCTGTTCCGCGGCGTCGACCTGCCCCGCGGCCTGGAGGGCGACTACGACTGCGAGTGCGCCACCCAGACCCGTCGCTAGATCGGCTCGCCGACGACCCCGGACACCCGCTCCAGCACCCGCAGCGACCCGAGGGCGGTGACCTCGCTGAACTGACCGCTTTGCATTGCCCGGCAGTAGATCTGATACGGCGCCTGGCCGCCGTCGGCGGGGTTGGGAAACACGTCGTGGATGATCAACGCCGAGCCCAGGGCGACCCACTTCGCCCAGCCGTCGAAGTCCGCCTGCGCGGCGGCCTCACTGTGCCCGCCGTCGATGAACAGCAGCTGCAGCGGGGTGCGCCACCCTCGGGCCACCACCGCGGATCTGCCGACGACGGCGACCACGTGGTCCTCGAGCCCGGCCTCATCGAGGGTGCGCCGAAACGTGGGCAGCGTGTCGAACCGGCCGCTGACCGCGTCGACCAGCGAGGTGTCGTGGTACTCCCACCCGGGCTGATGTTCCTCGGAGCCGTGGTGGTGGTCGATGGTGTACAGCACGCCGTCACCGGCCAGTGCGGCCGCACCCAGCAGCACGGTGGACTTGCCGCAGTAGGTGCCGATCTCCACGCCGACCCCGCCGTCGAAGTACCGCGCCGCCGTATCGTGCAGCACCTGGCCCTCGTCGGCGGGCATGAAACCGGTCACCCGATCGGCCAGGGCGAACAATCGGGCAGTTTGCGCAGCCAGTGCGCTGTCGGTAGTCGGCATGCTGGCAACCTAGCGTCTGCCCACCGTCGGTGGCCAGCGCGCATGCTTGCTCGGACGAAATCGTTGTAGTAGCGTCCGGACATGTGTCCGAACCGGTAGCTCGGGAGGCGACGCGGCGCCGGTTGACGGCCAAGCAGGCCGACACGGTGGAACGCCTCGGCAAGGCTGCCGTCGCGATTCTGAGCCGCGAGGGCTTCTCGGGCCTGACCATCCGGATGGTGGCCGCCGAGGCCGGGGTGGGGGCCGCGACGGCCTACACCTACTTTTCGTCCAAGGAACACCTCGTCGCGGAGGTGTTCTGGCGCCGGCTGGCCTCTACCCCGACACCGCCGAGTGACTCCCCCGATCCCGTCACCCGCGTCGTCGCGGTGCTGCGGCATATCGCGCTGCTGGTCGTCGACGAGCCGGAGCTGGCTGGGGCGGTGACCAGCGCACTGCTCGGCAAGGATCCCGACGTCGAACATCTGCGGCTGCGCATCGGGCAGGAGATCCGGGGCCGGCTGGCCACCGCGCTGGGCGCGCGCAACGAGCCCGAGATCGTCGAAACGCTCGAATTGCTGTATGCCGGTGCGCTGGTCCGGGCCGGCATGGGGTACTCGTCGTACCAGCAGATCGCCAACCGATTGGAAAGCGCGGCGCGGCTGCTGCTGATCTGAGCGGGCGGGTGGTTTGGCCGCGGCCCGCCGCGGGAACCCCGCGGTTATGTTGCTGCGCAGAATCGCTCGTCCGCTGTTGTCAACGGTATTCATCGGCCAAGGGCTCGAGGCGTTACGCGCACCGCGTGCCGCCGCCGACGCCGCGCAACCGACGGTGCAGGGGTTGCGGCGGCTGCCGTCCCCGGGTCGCCGGCAAGATTCCCGACGACGCCCAAGGGGTCGCCATGATCACCGCGGCCGTGCAGATCGGCGGCGGTCTGCTGCTGGCCAGCGGCCGGATGCCGCGGCTGGCCTCGGCGGCGCTGACGTTTACGGTGATCCCCGGCAACCTTGGCGCGCACATGTTTTGGAATGAAGACGATCCCGAACGCAAAGCCGAGAAGCGGCGCGCCTTCCTGGCGGATGTGAGCCTGCTCGGTGGGCTGATGATCGCCGCGGCCGATACCGCGGGGAAGCCGTCGCTGGGCTGGCGCGGTCGGCAGGCGGCGCGACGGGTTTCGGCGGCGGTGACCTCGG
>PPEA01000205.1 GCA_002967005.1 Mycobacterium talmoniae | reverse complement strand
TGCGCCCCCGCCGCTTGCCGGACCGGGAGTCGAAGAAGTTGCGCCAGGCCCGCCGGGAGTCGTTGACCGACTGCACCAACGCCACACTGGGCACCTCGCATAACCAGCCTCGCTCCTCGGTGGTCTTGGCCGCAGTGATCACCCGCCGCTGGATCTCGGCGTCCGACAGCTTCACCCCAGCCTGGTACGCCTCGTCCCGGACCCGCAGTGCGTCGTTGAACACCACCCGGGCACACCCTGCTCAGGGCCTTGGCCTGAGCAGCTGTCGGTTCGATGCGATACCGATAGCGCATCTGCATACCGACACCGTAAAGGAACCCACCGACAATGCAGACCTACCGCCGATCCCGGCACAGCCTGTCGCTGCGGCACGCGCATTTGGTGTTCGTGACCAAATACCGGCGCCGGGTGTTCACCGATGCCATGCTTACCTTCACCGAGCACACCATGCGCGATGTGTGTACCGAGCTCGACGTTGAGTTGGTCGAGTTCAACGGTGAACCCGACCACGTACAGCTGCTGGTCGCTATCCACCCACCTTGGCGGTCTCGGTACTGGTGCAGCGGCTCAAAGACCGCACCGCTTACGCGTCCGGCGGGAATACCCCGGAGCCTGTGTGCGTGCCCGCATGCGCGACCACCTGTGGTCGCCGTCGTGTTCCGCTGTCTCCTGCGGAGGCGCCCCGCTGTCGATCATCACGCAATACATCGACGGCCAAGCTCGACCACTGTGAACGCCGGGCTACGCCCGGCGACCAATGGGTTGGGCTAACCCCGGACTGAAGACCGAGCTTGCGCCCAGGAATCCGTCAACTCGCCCAACGGGATTCCCAGAAACGGCACCGCGCCCGCCGGCCGGAAGTGAATCGTCATCACCGTCTGCGCGGCGTCGATGCGGGTCAGATAGGACGTAGTGCCGGCACCGGTGACGAACGCGGGCGGCACCTCGAGCCGGGTGCGGCCGTCGGCGTCGTAGAAGTCCACCTGTGACCGGCCGCCGACGTCGATGACGACGGTCGCCGCACCCCGGGGCAGCGCCCGACTCTGGTGCGGTTCGCCGGCCCGCCGATCCCAATACCCGAAGTAGTCGATGAAATCCGACAGCGGCGGTCGGGGCCGATACTGTCGCGGGCCGCTCATCGCGATCCCTCGATGCGGCGGCGGAAACTGGCCGCCGGATAAACGGCCGCCCCCGCGCTGCGGACCCGCTCGGCCAGCGTGCCATCGGAGGTCACCACGGTGATCTCCTGCGGTCGATCGGCGGCTTGGACCAGCCGGACGATCTCGTCGTCGGCCGAGTTCGCACCGGCTCGCGGCGCCTGGCCAACCTCGATCACCGCCGACCGAATCGGCGGCGAGGCCGGCTGCTCGAACACCACGGTCACCCGCTGGCCGTCGGTCGCCGCCCACCGCTCGAGCTGATCCACCAGCCGCACCATCGCGCCGCGGCGGTCCTTCCACCAGCCGTCCGGGCGACTGCCGATCACGTTCATCGCGTCGACGATCCACCGCACCGATCCGACGCTACTGTGCAGCAATGCGCCACGTCACCTACGAACTGCACGACCACGTCGCCACGATCACCCTTAACCGCCCGGAGGCCCGCAACGCGATCAACGGCGCGCTGCGCACCGACCTCAACGCCGCCTGGGACCGGTTCCGTGACGACGAGGACGCCTGGGTCGGGATCCTGACGGCCCACGGCGACGTGTTCTGCGCCGGCGGCGACCTCAAAGACGGCGAGGGTTCGGTCGGCACCTTCGGCGGCACGTTCTGGGAAAAGCCCACGATCAACTCGTTCGAATCGGGGATGGAGCTGTTCAAGCCCACCATCGCCGCCGTGCACGGCCCCTGCGTCGGCTACGGGTTGACCGGGGTGCTGTTCTGCGACTTCGTGATTGCCAGTACCGAGGCCGTGTTCTCCTACCCCGAGGTGGCGATCGGGGTCCCGACCATCGTGGGAGCCATTCGGCTGCCGCAGCGGGTGGCCTGGGCCAACGCCATGGAGCTGCTGTTGACCGGTAAACCGATCAGCGCGCAGCGGGCCCAGGAGATCGGGCTGGTGTGGAAGCTGGTCGAGCCCGACGAGTTGCAGGCCACGGCGCGGTCCTGGGCGCAGACCCTCACCCAGGCCGCCCCGCTGGCCCAGCGGGCAACCAAGGAGGTCGCGTGGCGCAGCGCGGATATGGGCTGGATCGAGGCGGTGCGGTTCGGCGAAACCATGCGCAAGGTCGCCGGCGCGACCCAGGACGTCGCCGAGGGGCTGCGGGCCTGGCAGGAGAAACGCAAACCGGATTGGCAAGCCCGCTGAGGCCACGTCCGTTCCGATTTCTCCAAGCCGGCCGCGCGCCCGCTCCCTACGCTGACGCTATGAGCCAGGGTGACCACCGCCCCGCACGCTCGCCGGTCGTGCTCGCCGCCGGGCAGGGTCGCCGCTACGACATGGGACCGATCCAGGCGGTGTTCAAGTCGGACGGCGCCGAAACCGCCGGCGCCTACTCGATTTCGGAGTGGCGACTCGCCCCGCACACCACCGGGCCCGGCCCGCACCGGCATCCCGAGGACGACGTGTTCTACGTGACCGAGGGCACCATGTCGGTCCTGGTCGACGCGCACTGGATCGACGCACCCGCCGGCGCGTTCGTGCTGGTCCCCGGCGGCGTCACGCACGACTTCGAGAACCGCAGCGACGAACCGGCGGCGATGCTCAACGTCACCCAACCCGGCGACTTCGAGCGGCACATGCCCGGCATCGTCGACTGGTTCCGTACCCATCCGCCGGGCCACGCCGCGCCGCCCGCACCGCCACCGCAGTAACATGGGCCCCATATGTCACAGCGGTCGCGGGAGGACGGATGGCTCGCCGATGGAAGACCGACGCGGGCGTCGTGGCCCTCTCCGCCGCCATCGCGCTGGGCGGCTACCCACCCGCGGTTAGCCAGGCCGCCCCGGTGCCCGCGGTCAAGGATTTCTCCAAACCGGCGATCGTCATCCTGGGCTACGGGCTGAACCCGGATGGCAGCATGCGCACGATCCTGCGCCGCCGGGTCCTGACCGGGCTGGCCGTCGCCCAGTTCTTCCCGCAGTCCCCGGTCATCGTCACCGGCGGCAACCCGCAAAACGGCAAGACCGAGGCCGAGCAGATGCGCAACATGCTGCTCACGCTCGGTTTTCCGGACAGCAGGATCATCGTCGAGGACCGCGCCAACAGCACCGTTCAAAACGCGCAGTTCTCGGTACCGCTGGCCAAACAAGCCGGGACCTCGGGCATCATCCTGGTGACCTCAACCACCCACCAGGGCCGTGCCGACGGGGACTTCGTCGACGCCGGCGGCAACCTGCTGGCGACGGTGAGCTACCCGGACGGCAACCCCAGCGTCAACGTCGCGCAGTTCGCCCGCGACGCGATCAGCCCGTTTATCAGCGTCGGGTGATCAGCTGACGGCCGCGATCGCCGCGTCGTAGTTGGGTTCGGACGCGATCTCCGGGACCAGCTCGGTGTAGGCGACCTTCCCGTCGGCGCCGATCACCACGACGGCACGGGCCAGCAACCCGGCCATCGGGCCGTCGGCGATCCTGACGCCGTAGTCCTCGCCGAAGCTGTCCCGGAACGCCGACGCGGTCGTGACGTTCTCGATGCCCTCGGCGCCGCAGAACCGCTTCTGCGCGAACGGCAGGTCCTTGGACACGCACAGCACGCTCAGGCCGCTCGCGGCGGCGCGTTCGTTGAAGGTCCGCACACTGGTTGCGCACACCGGCGTGTCGACGGACGGGAAAATGTTGAGCAGCACCGGCTTACCGCCGAACTGTCCGCTGCTGACCTCACCGAGATCCGCGCCGACCAGGGTGAACGCGGGCGCCGAGGCGCCCACGGCGGGCAGCTCACCAACGGTGTTGATCGGGTTTCCACGCAACGTTATCTGTGCCATCCGCCCAGTGTGCCAAGCGGCCCCGGGGCCCCGGCAGGCAGGTGTGATTTAGCTCGTGCGCAACGCGCCGCTCAGATACTCACCGCGGCAGGCCAGCCGTGCCAGCTTGCCGCTGGTGGTGCGCGGGATGCTGCCGGCCGGAAGGATGCGCACCTCGGCGACCGGCACCCCCATGCCGCCGCCACCGCCCGCGCCCTGGATCGCGGCGACCGCCG
>PPEA01000204.1 GCA_002967005.1 Mycobacterium talmoniae | reverse complement strand
GCCGCGAAGCCGTGGTGCTGCACGGTCATATGGGCCAGCAGGTCCGCGAGATCCCAACCGGCGCACGGCGTCGGGCGCGCCAGGTCGTCGCGCGACACCCGCTTGACCGCGTCGACGCTGGCTTGGACGGCGATGCGATGCAGCGGCCGCAGGTCCGCCGCGATTCCCTCATTGATATTCATTCGCTTATCGTAAGCGTCTGCATACCGTTGGTCAATGGTTAGCATCTCCGCCATGACGTCGCGGACGAAGCGCGCCGACCTGGCGGCCATGCTTGCCCCGTTGGTGCGCGAGCTGATCGCCGCCGAACTTCCGGTGCTGGAGGCGCACGGGCTGTCGATGTGGGGGTACACCGTGCTGCTGGCGCTGGACCGCTCCCCCATGCGCACCCAGGCCGCCCTGGCCGAGGCGATCGGCGCGGACAAGACCCGGATCATCCCCACGCTCGACGAGCTGCAGCAGCGGGGCTATATCGAACGCCGGCCCGATCCCGACGATCGCCGGGTGCGGCTGCTGGCGATTACGTCATCCGGGCGGGACGTCAAAGACGCTGTCCAAGAAGAGATTCAGCGGGGTGAGGAGCAATGGTTGGGAACGTTGTCCGCCGAGGACCGGCGCGCGTTTTTGCGCGCACTCCAGCAGCTCAGCCCGTGGCAGTGACGCGATGACCCGGCTCACCGCCGACCAGCGCGATTCCTTTGTCGCGGCGCTGCTGGGGTGGACGATGGACGCCTTCGACTACTTCATCGTGGTGCTGGTTTACGCCGACATCGCCGACAGCTTCGGCCGCAGCACCACCGAAGTCGCCTTCCTCACCACCGCGACGTTGGCCATGCGCCCGGTGGGCGCCCTGCTGTTCGGGCTGTGGGCCGACCGGGTCGGCCGGCGGGTGCCGTTGATGGTCGACGTGGTGTTCTACTCGGTGGTCGGGTTCCTGTGTGCGTTCGCGCCCAACTTCACCGTGCTGGTGATCCTGCGGCTGCTGTACGGCGTGGGGATGGGCGCCGAGTGGGGGTTGGGCGCCGCGCTGGCGATGGAGAAGGTGCCCGTCGAGCGGCGCGGGTTCTTCTCCGGGCTGCTGCAGGAGGGCTACCTGTTCGGGTATCTGTTGGCGACGCTGGCGTCGCTGCTGGTGACGAACTGGCTGGGGCTGTCCTGGCGCTGGCTGTTCGGGTTGAGCATCCTTCCCGCGCTGGTCAGCCTGATCATCCGGTACCGGGTCAAGGAATCCGAGGTGTGGGAGGCCGCCCACGACCGGATGCGGGTGACCCGCACCAGGATTCGCGACGTGCTGCGCGACGCCCGGATCATCCGCCGGTTCCTGTACCTGGTGGTGCTGATGACGGCGTTCAACTGGATGAGTCACGGCACCCAGGACGTGTACCCGACGTTCCTGTCCGCCGTCCACCATGACGGGGCCGGGCTGTCCAGCGCGACCGCCAAGTGGATCGTGGTGATCTACAACCTCGGCGGCATGATCGGCGGGCTGGTGTTCGGCTCGCTGTCCCAGCGCTACGGCCGCCGCTACACCATCGTGTTCTGCGCGCTGGCCGGGCTGCCGATCGTGCCGCTGTTCGCCTACTCGCAGGCGGCGGCGATGTTGTGCCTGGGCGCGTTTTTTGATGTTCGCCGTGGTGCAGGGGGCGTGGGGGGTGATCCCAGCGCACCTGACCGAGCTGTCGCCGGATGCGGTCCGCGGCTTCTATCCGGGGGTGACCTACCAGCTGGGCAATCTGTTGCCGGCGTTGAATCTGCCGCTGCAGGAGCATTTGGCCGCATCGCATGGCTATCCGTTCGCGCTGGCGGTCACGATCGGCCCGGTGCTGGTGGTGGTCGCCGTCCTGTCGCTGTTGGGTAAGGATGCGACCGGTATCCGATTCGGGACTCAGCGGAGTGCCGACCTGGTGGGCGAGGCGCCGTGAATTCCGGCCGGCCGCGCTTGGTTTGAGCCTCAGGCGTCCCAGAAGCCTCGGCAGTCCCTGTCCGGAGGATGTGGACCTTTTCTAAACGGATAGCGCCGGCGATACCACGCCGCGGTGCTATCGGATGCGCAATCGCTTTCGCGCAACACCACATGGTCGCAAATCCGGCGCTGGAGTGACGTCCGGTGCCGGTGTGGCGCGTATGTCCTTCGGGCGCAGTACGAAAGAGTCAGTGCGCCGGTATCACCCTGGTAAGCCGCCCGACGGCAACGGCTTACGGCGTCAAAATCACCTTCAGCTCGTCACCGGACCGCGCGGCCACCGCCGCATACCCAGCGGCAGCCTCGGAGAGCGGCAAGGTGTTGGTGAAGAGACCGTCGACATCCAGCCGGCCGGAGACCAGCAACGGAATCAGCTGCGGCCAGGTGCGTTGCACCGGCGCGGTGGTGAGCCGCAGCGTGACGCTGCGCAGCAACCCCGCCAGCGCCGGGAACGGAAATGGCGCCAGATCATGCACCCCGACCACCGACACCGTGCCGCCGGGCCGCACCGCGCTCAACGCGGCGGTCATCGATGCGTCGCTGCCGACGGCGTCGATCACCGCGTCGACGCCCCGGCCGCCGGTGGCGGCCAACAGGGCCTCGGTGCCCGGCACCTCCACCGGGGTGGCGCCCGCGGCCGCGGCCCGATCACGCCGACCGGCGACCCCGTCGACGCCGAACACCGTGGCCGCGCCGTGGGCGAACGCGCTGCGCAGCGGCGCACTGCCCCACCGCGCCAGCCCGACGCACCGCCACCGTGCCGCCGACCGGGATATCGGCGCGTTGCGCGGCGGCCCACCCGGTGGCCAGGTTGTCGGTCAGCAACAGCGCCTGTTCGGTGCTGATCCCCTCGGGGATGGCCAGCAGTTGAAAGTCGGCCGCGGGCACCGCCAGCAGCTCGGCCTGGGCGCCGCCGAGCGCCCCGGACCCGTAGATCTGCGGACCGGAATAACACATCACCGGGTCCCGGGTCGCGCAGCCCGGGCAGGCCCCGCATCCGGCCACCGACGACACCAGCACCGCATCGCCGGCCGCGACGTGCGCACCGCCGCCCCGACCTCGACCACGGTGCCGACGGCTTCATGTCCGAGGGCCACCGGCTCGGCCAGCGGGTACTCACCGTCGTAGAAATGCAGATCGGAGCCGCAGATGGCGGCCGCGGTCACCGCGACAATCGCGGCGTCGGGACCGGGCAACACCGGATCCGGCCGGCTGTCGACCCGGATGCTGCCGGGACCGTCGATGACTACCGCACGCATCTCAGTGTTCCTCCCGCACCACGAAGTGCGACCAGTCCGGTTCCCGCACCGCCGACCAGTACTCGGGCAGCCGCCACGGGCTCACGGTGTGGATCTCCCCGTCGCTGTTTTTGAAGTAGGAGTGTTTGACCGACGGCTGCGACCACACCATCTTCTTGATCTCCTGTTGGGTGCGCGCATGCCAGGCCGCGGTGGCCGCGGCGGTCGGCTCCAGCGCGCGGACCTTGGGCTGGGCCAGCCGGTGCAGGCAGTGGTTGATGTAGCGCATCTGCAACTCGGAGTGAAAGATCAGGCTGCCGCCGTGCGCGAGGTGGGTGCCGGGCCCGTAGATCAGGAACAGATTCGGGAAGTCCGGCACGGTGATGCCCAGGTACGCCGACGGCCGCTGACCCCAGCGGGAGCGCAGGTCCGCGCCGCCCCGGCCGGTGATCTGCAGCGGCCACAGCACGTCGGTGTGCCGGAAGCCGGTGGCGTAGACGATGACGTCGACGTCGTGGGCGACCCCGTCGGCGGTGACCACCCCGCTCGGCGTGATCCGCTGGATCGGGGTGCGCACCAGCTCGACGTTGTCCCGCCGCAAGGTGGCCAGCCAGCTGCCGTTGTCTTGCAGGGTGCGCTTGCCGGTCGCCGGGTAGTCGGGCAGCACCTTGGCCAGCAGCTCGTGGTCGCCGTCGACCTGGTTGGTGATCCAGTCGGTGAACATCACCCGGGCCACCGCGTTGATGTCGCTGACCGCGTAGTCCTGGTTGGGGTAGCTCGGGTCGACCCGGGCCGCGTCCAGCCCCTTGTCCGCGCCGGGCCACAGCACCAAAAACCGGTACCAGCGTCCATAAAACGGCAGGTGCTTCATCGCCCAGGCCATCCCGTCCCCGACGCGGTCGTGATACATCGGGTTGGGGAACATCCACTGGGCGGTGCGCTGAAAGACGGTGAGCCGTTGCACGTCGGCGGCGATGGCGGGGGCGATCTGAAAACCGCTGGCGCCCGCGCCGATCAGCGCCACCCGCTTGCCGGACAGGTCCACCCCGTGGTCCCAGCGCGCGGAGTGAAAGGCCGGCCCGGCGAAGGTGTCGGCGCCCTCGAACTCCGGAATGTGCGGCCGGTTGAGCTGGCCGACCGCGGTGATGACGGCGCGCGCCCGCAGGGTGCTCAGCGTCCCGTCCGGGCCGCGCAGCGACACCGTCCACACCGCGTCGTCGTCGTCCCAGTGCGCACCAACGGCTTCGGTCTGCCACCGCACCCGGTCACCGATGCCGTGTTTGGCGATGACCGCGGTGAAGTAGTCCCGCAGTTCGTGTTGTTCGGCGAAGTAGTGCGACCAGTCGTTGTTGGGTTCGAAGCTGTAGCAGTAGAAGTGGTTGGCCACGTCCACCCGTGCGCCCGGATAGCTGTTCTCCCACCAGGTTCCGCCGGGCCCGGGGTTCTTCTCCACGATCGTGAACGGAATGTTGGCTTGGTTGAGCCGGATTCCGGCCAGGATCCCCGATTCGCCGCACCCGATCACCACCACCGGCAACGCGGCGGCGCGCTCGGGGTCCAGCGGGGCCGGCCGGCGCGGGTCCACCCCGTCGAGGTCCATCTCCTCGGACAGCAGCGCGAAGTAGTCGGGCGGAACCTGCTCGCAGGCCGCCCAGTCCATCATCTCGGCG
>PPEA01000203.1 GCA_002967005.1 Mycobacterium talmoniae | reverse complement strand
GAACCGCGCATTGGTGAACTCCCCGTCGCCGGGGGCGGCCGCCAGGGCCGTACCGCGGGCCACCGCCAGTTGCGCACCGGATTGCGCGAAAACCGGTATACCCAGCGACTTCTCCAGCCGCCGGGTGATGGCGTCGAGGTTGGTGCTGGTGCCCGAGCCCGCCAGCACCAACCCGTCCGGGTGCCAGTTCGCCCGGTCGAACAGCGTCGTCAACCACCGGATCAGGCCGTTGTCGTCGATGGGCTGTTTGACCGCCGTGCGGGCACCGGCGCCGCCGTCCTCGACCATGACGACCGTCGCCGCGTCGTCCTCGATGAGGCAAACCGCGGTCCGCTCCGACCCGATGACCGGCCCGATTCCGCGGGTCAACGCCTCGGCGGCATCCGCGAACCGGATCGGTACGACGTGGTCGAACCCGGCATCGGTCAACGACTCCAGCAGCAGGGCGGCATCGGCGGCGGCCTCGTCGCTCCAGGTCATGCCGATGGCGTGTAACCGCTGGTCGCGTTTATCGACCAGGGCTTGGGTTTGCCACACCGCGGCCATGGTTTGTTCGGCGGTATCGACCGCACGCACCCCCCGCCCCGCGCGCACGGTGAACTCGTCGTGGTCGAGCGTGACGCCATCGGCGTCGTGGCCTTCCACCAGGACCCACCCCACCCTGGTCCGCGTCATCGATATGCCTAGAACGGTCTCCAAAATTCGCACCCCAATCGTGCCCCGACCTGCGATTCCGCCGCAGCGCGAATTCGTGCGGTGTGTATGGGTTCGCGCGCGCCGGACGGGATCAGGACAGCGTGGTCGTCGTCGGCTTTATCGCGGGTGAGCCTACCCAAGGCGCCCAAGGCCACCGCATTGGGTGACCAAAAGCACAGCGCCGTCGGCGTGGCCGGTTAAGCCGGCTGCCCGCCCTTATCACGTGCCGTCGGCGCAACACACATTTCGTTACAAAAACGCGATGTCTTCGCGTTGTGATCGACACATCGGCCGCTTTCAGGGTAAGTTCACCCGCGGAGCACGCGGTGCATACATCTCTAAGGGGCCAGGTATGACAAACGTGAGCAAAATATGGCGCGGCTGGGGCCGTCGGCTGTTGATCGCCGCGGTCGCCGCCGCCGCGCTGCCCGGGCTGGGCGGTCTCGCCGGCGGGACAGCACCCGCGCAGGCGTTCTCCCGGCCGGGTCTGCCGGTGGACTACCTCATGGTGCCGTCGCCGTCGATGGGGCGCGACATCAAGGTGCAGTTCCAAAGCGGTGGCCCCAACTCCCCGGCGGTGTATCTGCTGGACGGCCTGCGCGCCCAGGACGACTACAACGGCTGGGACATCAACACCCCGGCGTCGAGTGGTACTACCAGTCGGGCCTGTCGGTGGTCATGCCGGTGGGCGGGCAGTCCAGCTTCTACGCCGACTGGTATGCGCCGGCCTGCGGTAAGGCCGGGTGCAGCACCTACAAGTGGGAAACCTTCCTCACCAGTGAGCTGCCCGGCTACCTGTCGGCCAACCAGAACGTGAAGCCCACCGGCAGCGCCGCGGTCGGTATTTCGATGGCCGGTGGTTCGGCCATGACGTTGGCGATCTACCACCCCGCGCAGTTCATCTACGCCGGTTCGCTGTCGGGCTACGTCAACCCGTCGGAGGGCAAGGGCTGGATCGGCCTGGCGATGGGTGACGCCGGCGGGTACAAGAAGGAAGACATGTGGGGGCCGGACGACGACCCCGCGTGGCAGCGCAACGACCCCACCGTCAACGTCGGCCAGCTGGTCGCCAACAACACCCGGCTGTGGGTGTATTGCGGCAACGGCACCCCCAACGAGTTGGGTGGCGCCAACCTGCCCGCCACGTTCCTGGAGAGCAACTTCATGATCGGCCAGAACAAGAAGTTCCAGGAGCTCTACGAGGCCGCCGGTGGTCACAACGCGGTGTTCAACTTCCCGCCGTACGGGACCCACAGCTGGGAGTACTGGGGCGCCCAACTGCAGGCGATGAAGCCTGACCTGCAGAGTTCGCTGGGCGCCGGATAGCGCCACCCGGACCGCGAGAACTGCGCTTGTCGGCACCGCCGCCAAGCGCAGTTTCTTTTCCGGCCCCGCGCGCCCGGCCACAATTGGGCCCTCCCCAACCGCGTCGAGAGCGCGCACAATCGTCACGGGGCGCAACGGAAGGAGGGGCGATGAAGGCCCATGTTGGCGATTGGTTGGTGATCAAGGGTGGGACCATCACGCAGCCGGATCAGCGCGGACGGATCACCGAGGTGCACTCGGCCGACGGCTCGCCGCCCTACGTGGTCCAGTGGGCCAAGGACCATGTGGCGACGGTGTTTCCCGGCTCGGACGCCATGATCGTCACCGCCGCGGAGCTGCAGGCCGCCGACGAGCGGACCCGGTCCAAGTCCGCATCGGTGGCAACCTCGATCGCGCACCACATCACCAGCGGGTAGACCGGGATTGCTCATCGCCGTCCGCAACGCAGACGGCGATGAGGTGCTGCGGTGGCGTTATCCGCCGAGCGCGGCGATGAGCTCCTTGATCTTGCCGGCTTCCTCGTCGGTCGGGGTCTCATCGCCCTCGATGGCGTCGAGCAGATCCGCCCGCAGGCCCGCGCCGTTCGCGGTTTCTTGCGCCGACAGTTTGGCGCGGCGGCGGGTGACGTAGAGCCGTTGCCCCAGGGTGGCGCCGGGCGCGCTGGCCGCGTCGGCCATCAGGTCGTCGTAGCGGGTCCGGACCCCGCTGAGCGCCACAATGACCGACGGGGTGGCCCGGCCGCGGGCGGCGGCCTGGGTCAGCGCGGTCTGCAGCTTGCGGAGACCGGACAGGATTACCGCGGCGCGACCGGAGAACTCCTCGTCGCTGGGATCGGGCAGCGCCTCGATCGCGGCGGTAAACATCTGCATCGCCGCCTCGACCAAGCTGACGATGACCGGGGCTTCCCCGTCATCCAGCGCGGCCTCAGCCATGGAACCGACCCCTCCGGTAGGTGGTGGCACTGGTCAGCGTGTCGATGGTCATCACCCCATTTAATCGTGCGGGAGGCCGACGACACGCTAGCGCGGATCGACCGGCTATACAAGGGTTATCAGCCCCCGGCAGCGCAACGCCGAGCAGGTCGGCCGGCACGGGGGGCTTTGCCCGATCGCGTCAGTTAACTCGCCGTACACACGGTAATCGATGCGGATGGTGGCCATTGCCAATTTCGTCGCGATGCGCGCCACTCGCGGGCGCTTCGGTATCAGCGTTGTCTGCTTTTGCGGCCAGCCGACATTCGGCTCTTGTGCCGCGTTGGGAAAACGTCCAGAGTGGAATGTATGGCGGAACAGAAATTGCTCGGACCGTGGATTGACGGTTGCGTATTGCAACGGATCATGTTTCGCGACGGTCTGGTGCTCAACCTCGACGATTACAACGAGCTCGTCATATCGGCGCCGGTCCGGCTGAGGTTGCCCGCGACGGATAACGCACCTGCCGAAGTGGTCACCATTAACCCGCACGACCCGGCCGTGCACGAGCGGGCGCTATTCGATTTCGCCGGGGAGATGTGCACCCGGGTGCTCTGGGACGACCACGGGAACCTGCACGTGGAATTCTCCGACGGGCACGAGATCGATGTGGCGCCGGACATGCACGCCACCGCCTGGGAGATGTACGGCAAGCACCACGGGTATGCCGCCTGCCTGGCCCGCGGGAAGCTGCGCGTGGTGCGCCACGATATGCCCGAGGACGGCGACCGGGCCTAAATCACCCCCTCGATCGCCACCGCGGCGCGGTTTTACTGCGCCCCCAAACATGCTTGGATCAAAGCCATGCAAGGTTCGGCGACGGTTCACATGGCGGCGCCCCCCGACAAGATCTGGGAGCTGATCGCCGATATCCGCAACACCGGGCGGTTCTCCCCCGAAACGTTTGAGGCCGAGTGGCTCGACGGCGCCACCGGCCCTGCGCTGCGCGCCCGGTTCCGCGGACACGTGCGGCGCAACGAGATCGGGCCGGTGTACTGGACGACGTGTCGGGTCACCGCCTGCGAGCCCGGCCGCGAATTCGGGTTCGCGGTGTTGGCCGGTGACCGGGCGGTGAACAACTGGCTCTACCGGTTGACGCCGAGCGGCGACGGCACCGATGTCACGGAGTCGTTCCGGCTGGCCTCCTCGCCGCTGACCACGGTGTACTACTGGGTGTTTGGCGGTTTTCTGCGCCAGCGGCGCAATATCCGGGACATGACCAAGACCCTGGAGCGCATCAGGGATGTGGTCGAGGAGCGTTAGCCGAGGGACGCCGCTAGAGCCGGTCCGGGTCGAGCAGCGGCAGCAGCAGGTGTGACGCGGTGGGGCCGCCCTGCTGGATGCGGTAGCTGCCGCCGGTCAACGCGGCCCGGGCGGGCTTGGTGGGCACCAGATTCGGGAAGTCGTAGGTGGTGACCGTCAGCCGCAGCCGGTGATCGGGGGCGATCAGCACCGCGGTGGGGAACACCTCGATCTCGTAGCGGGTCAGCTCGCCCGGCACCACGGGGTCGGTGGCCGCGCGGGTGCTGACGTGGTGCGGCCGCAGCACGGTGCCGTCGGGCAGATACCAGGTGCGGTCCGGGTCGAGCGCGCGGTGTGACCCGAGCAGCGCCCCCTGGGTCAACCGGCCGGCTGGCCCCGTCGGGGGCCGACGGCGTCGAGGTGGGCGACCCACAACGTTTCGGTGGTGGTGGCGGTGGCCTGCACGGTCAGCGTGATCGGGCCGGCCAGCAGGGTGGGCGTGGCGAACGGCTCGGTGGTGTAGGTCAGCGCCCCGCGCTGCAGGCGGCGGTTGTCCTGGTCGTAGCGAATCGGGCGGCCGGCCTGGGTGGCGATGAAGCTGTTCATGCCCAGGCTCCACTGTTCGAGGCTGCGGCCGGCCACCGGGCCCCGCGCCCGGTACGGCAGCGTGGCGACGGTTTCCTGCTCTGCCGCCTCCGGCGTCAGGCGGCCCGAGTCGGACAAGTAGTAGCGGGTCGGTGTCGCCTCGGCCAGCGGGTAGTCGCGGGCGTGAAACCAGCGCGGGCTCCCGATCGCCTGGAAGGTGAGCGGCGCCCCGGCGAATGCGGCGGCGGGATCCTCCTTGAGCCAGTGGTCGAACCAGCGCAGCTGCAGGGCCTGCAGGTGCAGCCGGTCGAAGTTCGACACGTGATACCACGGGCCCATCAGCAGCCGGATCCGGTCCGCCACCGGCTGGCCCGGCTCCATCGGCGCCCCGGCCGGGCGTCCCGCACACACGTTTTGCAGTCCGGCGTAGTTCAGCGGCGCGCCGCGCTGGAACGCGTCGTGCCAGCCGCCGACCAAAAACACCGCCACCCCGTTGGCGGCGATGTCGGGCAGCACCACGTCGGGGCGCATGGCGTCCCAAAACGGCCCGTCGTAGGCGGTGTCGCCGCCGGTCATGGCCTCGGCGACCAGCGGCCCGAAGTAGCGTCGCTGGTCGCGGCCGCGTTGGCGCACCGCGGCCAGTCCCCCGGACCGGGGCCGCGGATGCCCGCCGCGGGCGAAGAACTCCAGGGTGGGGTTGACGACGTTGAGCAGCGTGTACAGCGCGCCGTAGGCGCGCACCGTGCGCAGGTGCGGCACCCCGCCCATCGCGGCGGCGTCGCGGTAGAAGTCGTTGGCGGCCATCACCGGGAAGATCGCCTTCAGCGGGGAATCCGGGCCGACCGCGGCCGCGGTGAACAGCTGGTTGATCGCCAGGTAGGAGATCCCGAACATGCCGACCCGGCCGTTGGCGTTGGGCAGCGTCGACGCCCAGGCCACCAGGTCCACCCCGTCTTGGGTCTGCTCGGGGCCGAACATCTCGAACGAGCCGCCGGAGGCGCCGGTGCCGCGGACGTCGACCATCACCTCGATGTAACCCCGCTTGATCAGGTACGGGGTGGGGCCGCCACCGATCTGGGCGGCCGGCGGCGGGGCCATCTTGCCGTACGGGGTCACCGACAGCAGCACCGGGAACGGGCCGTCGGCCGGCTGCCCGGTCTCCGGCACGGTGGGGTAATGGATGTCGGCGCGCGGCACCACCCGTCGCTCATCGGCACCGCGACGTTGCGCCGCACCCCCACCCGGTAGCGCGCCGGCCCCGGGGTCCACGATGGCGTGAACGGCGACGGGTTCTCGCTGCGGTCCCGGATCGGCGTCGCGGCCCGGCCCACCACGGCCGCCGCCCCGAGCGCCGCCAGCGCCCATCCGGCTTTCCGCCCCAATCCCGCCATCTGCTACCTCCGTATCGACTCCCCGCACTCTAAGCCGAGCCGTTTGATGGACACGTGTCCAGTGCCGCCGTTATATTGACGCACGTGACATACGACACAATCATTCGGGGCGGCCGCTGGTTCGACGGCACCGGCGCCCCGTCGGCGGTGCGCAGCATCGGGATCCGCGACGGCCGCATCGCCACGATCAGCCCGGATCCCCTCGACGAGACCGGCTGCCCGCAGGTGATCGACGCCGCCGGCACGTGGGTGCTGCCCGGGCTGCTCGACATCCACACCCACTACGACGTGGAGGTGCTGGAGGGCCCGGCGCTGGCCGAGTCGCTGCGGCACGGCGTCACCACGGTGCTGCTGGGCTCCTGTTCGTTGTCGACCATCCATGTCGACGGCAGCGACGCCGGTGACCTGTTCGGTCGGGTCGAGGCGATTCCGCGCGAACACGTCATCGCCGCGGTGGACGCGCACAAAACCTGGCGCGGCCCGCGGGAGTACATCGACGCGCTGGAGGCTCGGCCGCTGGGCCCCAACCTCGCCGCGTTCCTCGGCCACTCCGATATGCGGGCCGCGACCATGGGTTTGGACCGCGCCACCCGCGCCGAGGTGCGGCCCACCGCCGGCGAGCAGGCCCGGATGGAACGCATGCTGGCCGACGCGTTGGATGCCGGCTTCGTCGGGATGTCGTCGCAGCAGCTGCTTTTCGACAAACTCGACGGCGATACGTGCCGGTCGCGGACGCTGCCGTCCACCTATGCCAAGCCGCGCGAATTGCGCCGGCTGAAATCGCTGCTGCGCCGCCGGGGCCGGGTGCTGCAGTCCGGCCCCGACATCACCAACCCGCTGAACCTGGCCTCCCAGGTCGCCCAGTCGCTGCCGGTGTTCCGCAACCGGCTCAAGACCAGCCTGCTCTCGGCCGCCGACGTCAAGGCCAATCGGTTCGCGATCGCGGCGCTGGGTCCGTTGGCGCGGCTGGTGAACCGGTTCGGCGCCGATTTCCGCTGGCAGCATCTGCCGGTGCCGTTCGAGGTCTACGCCGACGGCATCGACCTGGTGGTGTTCGAGGAATTCGGTTCCGGTGCCGCCGCTTTGCACCTGCGGGACGAGCTGGCACGCAACGAGCTGTTGCGCGACGAGTCCTACCGTCGCCGCTTCCGCAAGGACTACGACAGCAAGTTCGGGCTGCGGGTGTGGCACCGCGACTTCTTCGACGCCGAGATCGTCGCCTGCCCGGACACCGCGGTGATCGGCAAATCGTTCGGCGAGGTCGGGCGGGACCGCGGCGGGCTGCACCCGGTGGACGCGTTTCTGGACCTGGTGCTCGAGCACGGCGCCGCGCTGCGGTGGCGCACCACCATCTCCAACCACCGCCCCGAGGTGCTCAAGAAACTCGCCCGCGACGCCGGCATCCAGATCGGGTTCTCCGATGCCGGGGCGCACCTGCGCAATATGGCGTTCTACAACTTCGGGTTGCGGCTGCTGCGCCACGTCCGCGACGCCGAGCGATCGGGGCGGCCGTTCATGACCATCGAGCATGCCGTACACCGGCTCACCGGTGAGCTGGCCGACTGGTATCAGCTCGACGCCGGGCACCTGCGGGTCGGTGATCGCGCCGATCTGGTGGTGGTGGATCCCGAGCATCTCGACGCCCGCCTGGACGACTACGCCGAGGCGCCGGTCGCGGTGTACGACGGGCTGTCCCGGATGGTCAACCGCAACGACGACGCCGTGCGGGCGGTGTTCGTCGGCGGGCGGGCGGTCTTCCTCGACGGTGCCCCCACCGCGGTGGTGGGCACCAAGCGCACCGGCCGGTTCCTGCGGGCCGGGCAGTTCGCGGCGGTGGATGCAGCGGAGCTGGCCCATGCCGGGTGACATCCACGAGCCGGTGCTCGGGCTGTGGCGGGCGCTGTCGCGGCGCGACTGGACGGCGGTGAAAACCTTTCTGTCGCCGGACTGCATCTATGTCGACATGCCGGTCGGGCCTAGCTTGGCCGCCCGGGGCCCCGAGGACATCGTCAAGCGGCTCAAGGTCGGGTTGGAGCCGCTGGCCGGCTACGAAAACCATGACGGGCTGCTGGTGTCGACCGGCGCCGACGTGATGTACGAGCACTCCGAAACCTGGAACTGGGCCACCGGGGAAACCGCGGTGCTGCCGTTCGTGACCGTGCACCGGGTGCGCGACGGCAAAATCACGCTGTGGAAGGACTATTGGGATATGGGCGGGCTCACCAACTTTGCGCCGCCGACCTGGATGGATGAGCTGGCCGTCGCGGACACGTCGTGGGTGTTCGACGCGACGGGGTTGATCTGAGGTTCGCGGCGTCGCGTGTGCCATCGGGCGTGTCCTCGCGACGCTGAGTGTGCATCCACGGCGTCGAGTGTGCGTCCACGGCGGGAATTTCGCCGAATCTCCGCCCTGAGTGCACACTCGACGCGTTCCCTGCCCCGAAGCGACGGCACCTGGGATGACGCTGAGCCCAGCCGGTGTCGCGCCATCAGCCTGGTGCACGGCCGGTGGGATGTTGCCGCGACAGCGACACGTTGCGGACAGCCACACTGGTCACACCGGCACCGTCTCTCGACCATGTCATGCTTGCGGAATCGGATGGCGTAGGTGATATCACCCGTCGCGGTGGCCCGATCGGTGGTTCCGCGGCACGTGCCGCGTGGCCGCCTCGGACAGCGACACGGGCACAAAAACGGGTTGATATCAGCGGCGATATCCAATTCGACAAGGCACTATTCCGCTAGCCAGCGACTGGTGATGCACGTGAGAACGGTGAGGGCACTCTAAATAGAGCCAACTCGGGACTCAAGTGTGCCACCGCGACGCCGAGTGTGCGTCCAGGGCGGGATTTTCGCGGAATCTCCGCCCTGGACGCACACTCGACGCCCTCAATGCACACTCAGCGCGTCCAATAGGCACACCGCCGCGTCAAATCCGGTAAATACGCGCCGCGGTGCCGCGGGCGATGAGGTCCACCACCCGGATGGCGTCGGCCTCGCTCCACTCGCCGTCCTCGACGAAACCCTGCAACACCCGGTGCAGACCCGTGCGCCACAACGCCGCGCCCAGGTAATGCAGTTCGGCCGGCCCGTACCCGTCCGAGGAGTACACGATCTTGCGGAACGGCGCCAGCTCCACCAGCCGGGCGATGAACGCCGGGGCGCGCGCCCCCAAATGGGTGATGGTCAACCCGCCGTCCACATAGACGTGGTTGAACGCCTGCGCGAGGTAGCCGGCCTCCCGCTCGTACGGATAGCAGTGCAGCAACACGATCGGTGTGTCGCCGGCCTGCTGCAGGAACTCCCGCAGATACAGCGGGTTGGCGGTGCGCAGGTCGGCGTCGCGGTCCCCGAAGCCGACGTGCAACTGCAGCGGCTTCCCCAGCCGCAGCGCACAATGCAGCCCGAACCGCAGCAGCACCGGATCGCAAACCCGGACACCGCCGTTGTCGCGCCACCGCGCGG
>PPEA01000202.1 GCA_002967005.1 Mycobacterium talmoniae | reverse complement strand
GCCGCCGCGGCCTGCTCGGCCACCTGCTCGAGCCGCACCACCTCGTGCGCGCGGTCCCCGGACAGCGCGCGCATGGTCGCCACGTCGGCTACCTCGTCGAGCCCGGTGTCGACCAGCCAGTCGGTGACACCCGCCGCGCCCAGGAACGTCCGGGCCACCTCGGCTTCGTCGGACTGGCTGCGCCGCTGCCAATACCGCTCGGGGTCAACGTGTCTGGGCAGCCCCAGCAGCGGGGCGCAGCGGGCGCGCACCGCGAACCCCAGCTGTGAGTCGAAACCGGAGTCGAAGGCGGCCAGCGGCTCGGTGTTGGCCTCGTTGAGCCGGTTCTCAAACCGTCGCCGGTCGCCGGCCGTGACCCAACAGCCGTGGGCATGCTGATCGATCAATCCCACCGTGGCGATGTGGTCCGCCAGCGCCGACACCGTCACACACTCCAGGCCATCCGGAACTTCTCGGTGAGCTCCTCGGGGTCCAGGTCGGCGTACCGGTCGTGCTCCAGGCGGCGCACGGCGACCAGCAGGTCGATCACCGGATCGCCGAGGATTTTGCGGAGCCGCCCCGAGTTCTCCAGCGCGGTAAGGGCTTCGACCTGGGTGCTGGCCAACCTGCCGTGGTCGAGGTCGGGCAGTGTTGCCGGGTCCACCGTGGTTTCCTCCGGGAGCACGGCGCCCTGCCCGATGCCGTCCAGCGCCAGGCCCAGGATCGCTGCCGAGGCGAGATACGGGTTGGCCGAGGCGTCGACCACTTTTACCTCGACGTTGCCGCCGGCCGGGGCACCGGGCCCGTCGTGCACGAAACGCAGTGCGGCTTCCCGGTTTTCGGTGCCCCAGCACAGGTTCGCGCCGGCCCAGTTCCCCGGCCGCAGCCGTAGCCCGGACACGATGGATCCGCACAGGATGCCCTGCGCTTCGGGCAGCCCGTGCAGCAGCCCGGCCAGCGCGCTTTCGCCCTCGGGGGTCATGCCGCCGGTGCCGTCGCCCCCGGAGAACAGTGGCTTCCCGGCCTTGGTCAGCGAGAAGTGTTGATGGGCACCGGATCCGACGCCGTCGGTGAACGGGGTCGGTGACAGGCTGACCCGCAGCCCGTGCCGGCGGGCGACCCGCCCGATGATGATCCGGGTCAGCACCAGCTGGTCGGCGGCGGCGACCGGCGACTGCGGGGTCAGCGAAACTTCGAACTGGTTGACCCCGTACTCCGGGTGGATCTGTTCGACGCCGACCCCCGCGGTGGCGGCGGTGGCGATGATGTCGCGGATAAAGGTCTCATGCTCGAGCAGGCCGGCCGCACCGTACTGCGCCCACAGGGGCGATGGCAGCCGCGTTCCGTCCGGATTCACCAGGACGAACTCGATTTCGTGACCGACTACCGCCTCGATCCCGGCCTCGGCCAGCGCGGCCTCCACCCGGCGCAGGGTGCCCCGGCTGCACGCCGGGACGGGGCTGCCGTCCTGCTCGAAGAACGCGCCCGGCGCCCACGCGAACCCGTCGCCGATGATCCGCAGCGCCGACAGGTCGATGCGGATGCGCTGGTCCCCCACCACGCCGACCTGGTCGGTGAACGCGATCCCGGTCCGGTCGATGGCGAAGCCGTGCCAGACCGGGCTGGCGCCCAGCCCGGGGTCGGCGAAGGTGTTGGTCCGGCGCAGCGGCACGGTCTTGGCTTGGGTGAGCCCGGCCGGATTCACCACGGTGCCGATGACCGCCTCCACCCCTTCGGATTCGAGCTGGGCGATCGCCGCGGCGGCCAGCGGCGCGGCCGGGCGGGTCACACCCGGCTGGGCAGGGTGAGGCTGCAGGCCTGGCCGAGGTCCAGGGTCCGCAGCACCCGCCCCATGCCCAGCCACAGCGCGCACGACAACGCCAAGTCGGCCAGCAGCTCCTCGGAGAGGTGCTCGGCGGCACGGGCCCAGAAGTCTTCGTCGTCGCGCAGCACGGTGTGCTCGGTGGCGAAGCGGTGCGCGAACTCGGCCGCCAACCGTTCCTGGGCGCTGTAGCCGGGCCAGGTGCGCCACTGCGCGACGTGCTCGTAGAGCTCCTCGTCCACCCCGGCGGCGGGCCCGTCGGCGTCGCGGGTGTTGACGCAGACCGCGCATTCGTTGTCGTGCGCGATCACCATCCGGGCGAGTTCGCGGGTGCGCATCGGCAGCCGGCTGCGGTTGTAGACGGCGTCGCTGAGGCCGGCCAGCGCGCCGCCGAGTTCCGGGGATTTGACGAACCAGCCGGAAAGGTCGTCGTCGGCGAAGGTTCCGATTCGGCTCATGGCCGTGATGCTACGCCACGCGATGCCGTCTTTTTGGCCGTTGCAGCGTCGAGATTGATCGCACGCAGGGCGCCACTCGAAGTTCGCCTGCGCGGATTCAATCTCGATGGCCGCTGCCGGTGAGCTGATCCCGGGCATCCCAATCGCGTTGGGCCAGAAGCTGTTGCGAGATCCGCTCCAACGCGGCATCGACGGCCGCCCGGTCCGGGCGGCCCTGGAAGCTCGCCGACCGGGACAGCTTGTCGAGCACCCATTCGTGGATCAGCCGGGACACGAAATCGACGTAGGCGAGCCCGGCGCGGGTCAGCCCCAGGTTGTCGCCGTCGCGCAGCGCGTAGCCGGTGTCGACCAGCCGGTCGAAGACGGGTTCCAGCACCTCGTAGGGCACGCGCAGGTCGTCGCCGATCTCGGACAACCGCGCCGCCCGGTAGGTCTGGATGTAGCGGTGGATCCGCAACACCCCCCACAGCGCGGCGACGTCGAGGTCGCAGTCGGGCCGCAGCGCGATGCTGCGCAACCGCACCCCCGGGGCGCCGCGCAGCAGCCGTCCGATCGCGATCTCCAGCAGCGCATCCGAGGTTTCGTCGGTCGGCATCCCGAACCCGTCGCCGAGATCGGCGGCGTTGCTGTGCAGATCGCGCAGCGGGACCTCGCGCAGGCACAGCGCCAGGATGAACCCAACCACCGCGACCGGCGCCGCCCACAAGAACACCTGCCCGAGCGCGCCGGCGTAGGCCGCCACGATCGGCGCGGCCTGCCCGCCGGGCAGCCGGTGCAGCGCCGCCGGGGAGCTGGCCGCCTCGGCGGGGCGCCGCGGCGCGCAGGCGCCGCCCC
>PPEA01000201.1 GCA_002967005.1 Mycobacterium talmoniae | reverse complement strand
GGCGGCCACCGCGCTGGCCGCCGCGGCGGGGGCGCCGCTGGCGCGCAGCGCCGCCCCCATCCGCGAATCGAGGAAGTTCAAGAACAGCGACCCGAAGATCGCGGCGCCGAACGAACTGCCGATGGTGCGGAAGAACGTCACCCCCGAGGTCGCCACCCCCAAATCGTCGAAATTGGAGGTGTTTTGCACGATCAGCACCAGCACCTGCATGGACAACCCGATGCCGGCACCCAGCACCAGCAGGTACACCGATTGCAGCAGCGCCGGGGTGGCGGCATCCATCCGCGACATCAGCACAAAGGCCAGCGCCATCAGGGCCGTCCCGGCCACCGGGAAGATCTTGTACCGGCCGGTGCGGCCGACCACGGTTCCGCTGCCCGTCGAGGTGATCAGCATGCCGACCACCATCGGCAGCGTGCGCAGACCCGAGGTGGTCGCCGAGACACCGTTGACGTACTGCATGTAGGTGGGCAGGAAGGTCAGCGCCCCCAGCATCGCGAACCCGACCACGAACGCCAACACGCAGCACACGGTGAACACCGGGCTGGCGAACAGTCGGGTGGGCAGAATCGGTGCGGCCGCGCGGCTTTCCACCCACACGAACGCCCCCAGCGCCACCGCGGAGCCGACGAACAGCCCGACGATCGTCGCCGACCCCCACGGATACCGGGTGCCGCCCCAGCTGGTGGCCAGGGTCAGGCCGGCGGCGCCCAGCCCCACCAGCGCGATGCCGAGGTAGTCGATCACCGGTTTCGCGCGTTGGGCCAGCGCCGGGATGGCCGCCCCGGACACCACGATGACGACCGCCGAGATCGGCACGTTGACCCAAAACGCCCACCGCCAGGTCAGGTAGTCGGTGAAGTAGCCGCCCAGCAGCGGCCCAACCACCGAGCTCACGCCGAACACCGCACCCAACATGCCCTGGTAGCGGCCGCGTTCCCGCAGCGGAATGACTTCACCGATCAACGCGGTGGCCGTCACGGTGATCCCGCCGCCGCCGACGCCCTGCAGCGCCCGCGCCCCGACCAGCATCAGCATCGACTGCGACAGTCCGCACAGCACCGAACCGATCACAAAGCAGACCACCGCGGTCTGGAACACCGTTTTGCGGCCGAACAGGTCCCCGAGCTTGCCGACCAGCACGGTGACGATCGTGGACGCCAACAGGTAGCTGGTCACCACCCACGACTGATGCCCCGCGTCGCCCAGGTCGGCGACGATGGTCGGCAACGCGGTCGCGACGATCGTTTGGTCCAGCGCCGCCAGCAGCATGCCGAGCACGATCGCGGTGAAGATCAGGTTGCGTCGCTGCGGGCTCAGCGGCGCGTGGCCGGGTTCGGGACCCGCCGCGGCGGCCGCGGGTGTCCTCGATCCGGTCATAGCGTCCTTCCGTCAGCGACCGATGCTAACCAGAAGCGCCTTGCCGACGGGGCCCGGCGTCAGCTCGGGGGTCGAGAGACACACTGCGCCGAGTACAGCGCCTCGCCTAGTTTGTCCATCAGCTCCAGCTGGGTTTGCAGGTAGTCGATGTGGCCTTCCTCGTCGGTGAGGATCTTCTCCAGCAGGTTCGCGCTGACGGCGTCCTGTTTCTCGCGGCACATGATGATGCCGGGCCGGAGGCGGTTCACCACCTCGAGTTCCAGCGCCAGGTCGCTCTCGAACTGCTCGCGCAGGGTCTGGCCGATCCGCAGCGATCCGATGCGCTGATAGTTGGGTAGCCCATCGAGCAGCAGAATTCGGTCGGTGACGTCTTCGGCGTGCCGCATTTCCTCGAACGACTCGTCGCGGGTATGACTCGCCAGTTCGGTGAAACCCCAATTGTCTTGCATCTTGGAATGCAAAAAATATTGGTTGATGGCGGTAAGTTCGCTGGTTAATTGTTCATTGAGCAGGCGCAGAACATCAGGATCACCTTGCATGATCTCTCCCTACATATTGAGGCTGTCGCACGGGGCGCCGCGACAAGCGGGCTGGGCTGTGCGCCGCCGGTCGTGGCGCTTTCAATCTAGTGCAGGTGGTGGCCGTCGGCAGGCCGTTTGGCGACGACGCGCCGCGGGCCGCTACCGCCGGCGCCCGCGGCGACCCCGCTGCGGCGCCGGATGACATCTTCGCTGCTCACGGGCGTGTCGGTGTTAGGTTAGACTCCACTAAGTCGACTTAGGTTAGACTCGGCTAACATGAGGCCTGTGCGATCCCCCAACGGTGCTGGCGCACCCGGCTGCGGGCGCGTGGAAAACGGCCCCGAATTGCATTCGCTGGTGCTGGCGGCGGACTACCGCATTAATGACGTCGACCGAATGTGGTCATTGATCAAAGAGGGCCGCTCGCCGCTGGTCGCGCTGGGCGCCCACCATGTGGTGATGTACCACTCGATCTGGGAACCGGGTCGAGTTCTGGTGACAATGGGAATTCGCCATCGCGAATCGGTGCAGGAATTGTTGCGGTCCCCCGCGGTATTTGAATGGTTTGACCTCATTGGCGTCAGCGACCTGCCCGCGATATTCGCCGGCGAGGTGCTGGAAAAGATCGATCTGACGGCATCGGCGACCGACACCGTCCCGGCCGGGGTGATCGTCGGCGCGGTCTCGACCGTCGACGACGTCGCCGAGCTGATGGTCAAGGTCCACGGCGGGCTGGATCGGTTCCGCGACGCCGGGGTACGCAAAGTCTGGCTCTATCGGGCCCTCGACGACGGGCAGGAAGTGATGACCCTGTTGGAGATCGACAGCCTCGCCAGCGCTCAGCGCTGGATCGATCATCCCGACGCGGCCGCGGAGTGGATGTCCGGAGCCGGGATCGGCGCGTACCCGAGCCTGTTCGTCGGAAAGCTGGCCCACGTCATGAGCACGGAGGTGGCCCGCTGATGTACGTGTGCCTGTGCGTGGGAGCCACCAGCCAAACCATCTGCGACGCGGTGGCCCGCGGGGCCTGCACCTCCAAGCAGATCGCCGCCGAATGCGGTGCCGGCGCCGATTGCGGCCGGTGCCGACGCACCCTGCGGGCGATCATCGCCGCCGAGTCGAAAACGGCGCCCAATTGCCTGGACAGCGACTGCGTTTCGGTGGACGACGAGCGCAGCGTCGCGCAGTTCAGCTACCTCGGCCGGTGAAATCGGCCAACGCCGCGGCGTTGGCTTGGCCGCCCAACAGCTCGGCGAAGTGGGCGTTTTCCCGCGCGCTGGCGGCGGCGATCTCGCCGCGGGTCGGCTCCACCATGGTGTGCTTGACCGCCATCAGGCTGGAAATGGGCCGGGAGGCCAGGACCTCGGCGTGCCGGCGCGCGTCGGCCAGCAGGTCCTCGGGCGCGCAAACCTTCCACACCAGCCCCATCCGCAGCGCCTCGTCGGCGTCCACCCATTCCGAGGACATCAACAGCCAGGCCGCGTTTTGCCGGCCCACCAGTTGCGGCAGTAGATAGGACGAGGCCGCTTCGGGTGCCACCCCCAGGCTGGTGAACGGGCATTTGAGCCGCGCGGTCGACGACATGAAGGCCAGGTCGGCATAGCCGAGGATGGTGGTGCCGATCCCGACGCCGACGCCGTTCACCGCACAGATCAGCGGCTTGGGGAACCCGCTGAGCACCTCGATCAGGCCCCGAAATCCGTGCCGGCCGGGGGTGAAATCCGGATCGGTCACCATGGCCTGCATTTCGGCCAGGTCGGTGCCGGCGCTGAACGCCCGCCCGGCGCCGGTGAGCAGCACCACCGCGACCTCGGGATCGTCGGCGGCGGCCAGCAGCGCCTCGGCAGTGGCGTCATAGAGGGCCTCGTTGAACGCGTTGAGCGCCTCGGGCCGGTTCAGGGTCAGGGTGCGCACCCGGTTGGTGTCGTCGATCTGCAGCGTCACGGGTGCAGCCTAATCGGAGGGCTCGCGGTGCTTGAATGTCGCCATGTCCGACGCAGCTGCCGGTCGTCCGTTAGGTCGACTCCCCCACGACTTCGATCATGTGCACACCGACGTCAGCGGCGGCTGGCTGCGGGCGGCGACGTTCGGCGCGATGGACGGATTGGTCAGCAACACCGCGCTGATCGCCGCGGTGGCCGCCACCGCCAGCGCCGACGCCGTCGAAGTCAGCGGTGTCGCCGGCCTGCTGGCCGGGGCGTTCTCCATGGCGCTGGGTGAGTACGCGTCGGTGACCACGGCCAACGAACAAATCGACGCGGAGGTGGCCGTCGAGCGCCGCGCTTTCCACTCGCATCCCGACGCCGAGCGGGCCGAGTTGGTCGACATGCTGGTCGCCATCGGCGTGTCCGAACAGACTGCGCACCAGGCCAGCGAGGAGATCCACCGCGACGAGGACAGCGCGGTCAACTTCCACATGGCGTTGGAGATCGGTGTCGACCCGCGGGAGAAGCCGTCGGCCCGGCTGGCCGCGGTGTCCTCGTTTGCGACGTTCGCCGTCGGCGCCGTCATCCCGTTGATTCCCTACATCCTCGGTTTTGACCTGCTGTGGGTGGGGCTGGTGTGCGCCGGCGTCGGCCAGCTGATCGCCGGTGCGCTGGCCGCCCGATTCACCGGCAAACCGGTGTGGTGGGCGGCGTTGCGGCAGTTAGCCTTCGGCGCCTTCGCCGTCGTGGTGACCTACAACCTCGGTCCGCTGATCGCCGATCTGATCTGATACCGGTCAGCTGCAGTCGATCAGTGCCATGAACCCGAAGTCCATGTGGGATTGTTTGTGGCAGTGAAACAGTGACTTGCCGGGTTGGTCGGCGGTGAAGTCGATCTCGGCGGTCTGGTAGCTGCCCAGCATCACGACGTCCTTGCGGACGCGGCGGTGGGAGTGCCGGCGATGTGGGTGATCTCGAAGGTGTGCCGGTGCAGGTGGATCGGGTGGTTGCTGTCGCTGGCGTTGCGTAGGCGCAGCCGGTAGCGCTTGCCGTGGTCGACGGCGAACCGGGGCCGCCCGGACTGCATCGCGAAGCGCTGGCCGTTGATCGTCCACACGTCGAAGCCGTGGTCGGCGGCGTCCTGCCGCTCGAACAGCATGTCGATCACCTGATCGGGCGGCGATGGGGTGGTTGCCGATGGCGCGAAAAGCCGGTAGTCCCAGCGGAATGGCGGCGGCGGCGCCCACTGCGGCGGGCCGGTGGCGCCGGCGTATTCGACGACGATGCCCATGCCGTTGGCTCGGTCCTCATCGTCGGTGTCGCCCAGCACCCACACGCCGGGGGTGGTCATCTCGACCAGCGCGGTGACGCGTTCGGCGGCGCCGAGCCACAGCACCGGCACCGGCGCGGGTTTCGGCACCGGGTTGCCGTCCAGGGCGACGACGGTGAAGGTGTGCCCGGGCAGCGCCAGGCTGCGGGTTTCGGTGGCGCTGGCGTTGAGCACCTGCAGCAGCACCCGATCACCGGGTTTGACCCGGATCGGGTCGCCGTGCCCCAGCGCGCGCCCATTGACGGCGCCCACGCCGTAATCGAGATCAAATCCCAGCGGCAGGCCGCGCGCCCGGGCGTGGGCCAGCGCCGCCTCGCCGGTGTCACGCAGCCGCGGGTCTTGCGGACCGGCCAGGTAATCGGTGCCCATATCGCCGGAGCGGTTGAGGGTGGGGGCGAATTCCTTGAGGGTTAAGAACACCTCCTGGTCGTAGGCGCCCGGGTGCCGCTTGGGTTCGATGTAGACGGGCCCGGCCTGACCGGAGTACGCCCCCAAACTCAGGTCGGCCCCGGCGACCAGGTGGGTGTGGTAGAAGCGCAGCCCGGCCGGCCCCGGCACGAACCGCAGCCGCCGCATGCCGTGGGCGGGAATGAACGGGGTGCCCTCCTCGGCCGAGCCGTCCACATCGACGGGCAGGGTTTGGCCGTGCCAGTGCACCTGTTCGGGGGTGTCGGTGTCGTTGTGCACGTCGACGATCACCGGTGTGCCCTCGGTGAACCGCAGCAGCGGGCCGGGGAACTGGCCGTTGTACAGCGTCGTCGAGACGATCCGATCCGCGCCGAGGTCCACCAGACCGGTCCCGATCCGCAGCGTGTAGTCGGCGTTGCCGGCCGGCGCCCGCTGGCACGCGGCCGTCGCGCCGGCCAGCCCGCCCAACACCGCCGCACCGCCGAGGGTGAGGAACTCGCGCCGGCCCAGCTCCATGGCGGGAGTTTAAACGCGGTGCTACCGCACCAGGCGCACCTGCTGGTCGGCACTGATCAACTCGCCGATGATCCCGGCCAGCCGTCGGTACGGTTCGTCGCGGCCGCTGGAGGACCGAAACACCAGCCCAATGCGCCGGCCCGGGCGGGGCGTGGCGAACTGCCGCCAGGCCCAGCCGGGTGCGCTGCGGCCTCCACCGAGCACCGCGGTCTGCGGGATCAAGGTGACCCCGAGCCCCCCCGGTCACACATTGCACGGCGGTGGCCAGCGAGGCCGCCCGGGTGTTGGCCAACTCGGCACGCACCCCGGCCATCCGGCACACGTCGAGCGCCTGATCGCGCAGGCAGTGGCCTTCGTCGAGCAGCAGCAGCGGCAGCTGCGCCAACTCGGTCGGCGGCACCCGCTTCTTGCCGGTCAGCGGGTGACCGGGGGGCAGCGCCAACACGAAATCCTCATCGTAGATCGCGATCTCGGTGACCCCGGTGGTGTCGGCCGGCAATGCGATCAACGCGGCATCCACCGCGCCCTCGCGCAGCGCGGTCAGCAGCCGCTCGGTCTGATCCTCGATCACCCGCAGCGTCAACCCGGGCAGCCGGTCCGCCAACCCGGCCAGCACGGCGGGCAGCGCGTAGGGCGCCACCGTGGGGATCAGACCCAACCGCATGCTGCCCTGCAACGGATCGGCGGAGCCGCGGCGGCCGCGGTGAACGCGGTCACCGCCTCGATCACGGCTTGCGCGCGCGGCAGCAGCTGCCTACCCTCCGTTGTCAAGAAGACACGCCGGGTGGACCGCTCGACCAGCTGGACGCCCAGGCCCGATTCCAGCGCCGACAGCGCCTGCGACAGCGTTGACTGGCTGACGCCGAGACTGGTTGCGGCACCGCTGAAGTGATGTTTTTCGGCCACCGCCACGAAGGCCCGTAATCCGGCGATCGTGGGCTGATAACTCTTATCGGTCATGCCGATGAGTATAGTGGGAAATATCACCTTTCGTTTAGACTGGACTCGGTCCAGAATGGAAGGTGCGCGCGAGGACGCGCAGAGATTTCCACGATGATTTCAACGACGAAGGAGTGACATGGCACTGCTGACCATCGGTGATCAGTTCCCCGCCTACCGGCTCACCGCCCTCATCGCGGGCGACCTGTCGAAGGTCGACGCGAAGCAGCCCGAGGACTACTTCACCACGATCTCCAGCGACGACCACCCCGGCAAGTGGCGGGTGATCTTCTTCTGGCCCAAAGACTTCACCTTCGTGTGCCCGACCGAGATCGCCGCGTTCGGCAAGCTGAACGACGAGTTCGCCGACCGTGACGCGCAGGTGCTGGGCGCCTCCATCGACAACGAGTTCGTGCACTTCCAGTGGCGCGCGCAGCACGAGGACCTCAAGAAGCTGCCGTTCCCGATGCTGTCGGACCTCAAGCGGGAGCTGGCCGAGGCGGCGGGCGTGCTCAACGCCGACGGTGTCGCCGACCGCGCGACCTTCATCGTCGACCCCAACAACGAGATCCAGTTCGTGTCGGTGACCGCCGGCTCGGTGGGCCGCAACGTCGACGAGGTGCTGCGGGTGCTCGACGCGCTGCAGTCCGACGAGCTGTGCGCGTGCAACTGGAAGAAGGGCGACCCGACGCTCGACGCCGGCGAGCTGCTCAAAGCATCTGCCTAAGGAGGCCGTGATGGGTGTCGACAACCTCAAAGAGGCACTGCCCGAATACGCCAAGGACCTCAAACTCAACCTGGGTTCGATCACCCGAACCACGGCGTTGAACGAGGAACAGCTCTGGGGCACCCTGCTGGCCAGTGCGGCGGCGACGCGAAATGCCAAGGTGCTGGCCGAGATCGGCGCCGAGGCTGCCGACACGCTCTCCGCCGAGGCCTACCAGGCGGCACTGGGCGCCGCCTCGATCATGGGGATGAACAACGTGTTCTACCGTGGTCGAGGGTTTCTCGACGGCGCCTACGACGACCTGCGTCCCGGGCTGCGGATGAACATCATCGGCAACCCCGGCGTGGACAAGGCGAACTTCGAGCTGTGGTCGTTCGCCGTGTCGTCGATCAACGGATGCGGGCATTGCGTGGCCGCCCATGAGCACACGCTGCGCGAGGCCGGCGTCGACCGGGAGACGATTTTCGAGGCGCTCAAGGCGGCCTCCATCGTCGCCGGGGTGGCGCAGGCGATCACCGCCGCCGAGACCCTGGCCGACCTCGTCGGGTAACCCTCGCTACTCATCGGGAAGGGGTGTGTCAGCCACTGACACACCCCTTCCCCGCTTTTCGGGCCCGTCACTGGCGAGCGTGCGCAAACCCGGGTTTTAGCTCGGCGTGTCGGCCGGGGACACGCACGCTCGCGCACTGGGTGGGCCGACGTAGACTGCGGATTCGTGGCAGTTAGCGACACCGACCTGGACCGCTTGGGCCGCTGCGTCGAGTTAGCCCGCGCCGCGCTCGACGAGGGGCATGCACCGTTCGGTTCGATGTTGGTCGGCGCCGACGGCGCCATCCTGTTCGAGGACTACAACCGCTCCGGCGACGGGGACCCCACCCAACATCCGGAGTTCGCCATCGCCCGCTGGGCGGCGGCGAACCTGGCGCCGGTGCGCCGCATCCGCGCCACTGTCTACACCTCCTGCGAGCACTGCCCGATGTGCGCGGCCGCGCACGCCTGGGTCGGTTTGGGCCGCATCGTGTACGCGACGTCGGCCGCGCAGCTGGGTCAATGGCTCGCCGAGTGGGGCGCCCCGCGACCGCCGGCGTCGCCGCTGCCGATC